>JAFTIV010000179.1 GCA_017456685.1 Clostridia bacterium
ACAAGGCTTGTCGTTTTTTGGTGCCGGTGATCGGGGTCGAACCGATACGGTATCACTACCACAGGATTTTGAGTCCAGCACGTCTACCAATTCCATCACACCGGCATATTTATCATTGCTCGATTATTTTATCATACATTTTTTCAAATTGCAATACCTTTTTTGAATTTTAATGAAAATTATTTTGCTAATAAAATGTCGTCAAAAAATCGCATTTTTGACTTTACTTTTTTTTAATAATATGATAGAATTAGTATGATTATGAATGAAACGGAAATGAAAAAATGAACGAGAGACAAATTACAAGATTTTTGGATGCAAAAAGGGCGCTTTTTGATAAGTACTATTCCTTTTTAAATCCAATGCAAAGAAGGGCAGTTTATACGGTTAATGGTCCTGTTCTTATTCTTGCAGGTGCAGGAAGCGGAAAGACAACCGTGCTTGTAAATAGAATTGCTCATATTATTAAATACGGAAATGCTTATGCTACAAGCACAGTGCCCGAGTTTATGACCGAGGATACCCTTGAGGATCTTGAGGGCGCTATAAATTTGCCAAGGGAGCAAATCGAAAAGTATCTTGAGCTTTTTGAGGAAGCACCCTGTCCGCCTGACAGAATTTTGGCAATTACCTTTACAAATAAAGCAGCAAACGAAATTAAGGAAAGACTTTCAAAAATTCTTAACGCTGATGCAGAGAATATTTGGGCAGGCACCTTCCACTCAATTTGTATGCGTATTCTTCGTAAGGATGGTGAGCTTGTTGGCTATCGCCCAGGCTTTAGCGTGTGCGATGCGGATGATGCCAAGAAGACAATATCCGTCTGCGTTAAGGAGCTTGGAATAAATGAAAAAATTCTTTCCGTCAAGGATATTCAAAATATTATAAGTAATGCAAAGGATAAGCTCTTGACACCAGCTCAGTACAGGGCAGAATATGGAAAGGATTATAAATTCAAGCTTGTTGCCGATGTTTACGAAAAATATCAAAAAAGCCTCGAGGACTCCAATCTTCTTGACTTTGATGATATTATAATGAAAACTGTAATGCTTCTTAAAAGCAATCCCGATGTTTTATCCTTCTATCAAAATAAATTTAGATATGTTTGTATTGATGAGTATCAGGACACAAACGAGGCTCAATTTGAGCTTTCGCGCCTTATGTCAGGCTTCTATAAAAACATTATGGTTGTTGGCGACGACGACCAAAGCATTTATAAATTCCGTGGCGCTACAATTGAAAATATTCTTAGCTTTGACTCTACATATTCAAGCGCAAGAGTAATTATGCTTGAGCAAAATTATCGCTCAACCTCAAATATACTCAATGCCGCAAACGGACTTATCTCTAAAAACTACCATAAGCACCAAAAGGAGCTTTGGTGTGAAAACGAGGAAGGAAGCAAAATCATCGTCAAGCAAACCCCAAGCCAAAATGACGAGGCTCGCTTTATAGTAGAGGAAATAATAAGGCAAAAGGAGCAAAATGGCTATAGCTATCGCGATTTTGCTGTTCTGTATCGTATGAATGCAATCTCCCGAAGCCTTGAGACGATATTTGCAAATAGTGGTATTCCTTATAGAATGCTCGGTGCACACCGCTTCTATGACCGCGAGGAAATTAAGGACATTGTTGCTTATCTTTCCGTAATAAATAACCCAAGTGATAATGTTCACCTTCGTAGAATATTTAATAAGCCAGCAAGACGAATAGGTCAGGCGTCCTTTGATAAGGCATCAGCAATCAGCGCTGAGCTTGGTGTATCTATTCTTGAGGTTATGTCAAGGGCAAGGGAATTTAACGCAATTCCTAAAACCGCAACGGAGCCGATGGTTGAATTTTCAAGGCTTATTGCTGACTTTAATGGCGAGCTTGGTAAAACACCACTTGACACCCTTGTTCAAGGCGTTATAAAGCGTACAGGCTATGAGGCAATGCTTATCGAGGAGGGCAAGGCAGGAAAGGACCGTAGAGAAAACCTTGAACAGCTTATCTCTGCAATCAAGGAGTATGAGCAGGAGGAGCAAAATCCATCTCTTACAGGCTTCCTTGAGCAAATCTCTCTTGTTGCCGATGTGGATAAATATAATGAAAATGACGATACTGTAATTCTTATGACCATACATAGCGCAAAGGGACTTGAGTTCCCAGTTGTATTTATTCCTGGTATGGAGGATAGTATATTCCCCTCATCACAATCAATGTTCTCAAATGGTGAAATCGAGGAGGAAAGACGCCTTGCTTATGTCGCAATAACAAGAGCAAAGAAGCGCCTTTATATGATTCACGCAAGCGAGAGAATGATGCACGGAATGACAATGCGTAATCCTATCTCACGCTTTGTCAAGGAGATTGACCCGAAATATCTTGATATGCAAAGGCTTTCTGCTCGTGGCGGAAGCTTTAGTATGCCATCGCAATCAAGAGGCTCTGTTTCCTTTACAGAGGCACTATCTGGCGCAAGCAGACCACAAAGAAGCGCTGTTGTTCCATACAATATCGGTGACCGCGTAAATCACGCATCCTTTGGCGATGGAACGGTTATAGGTGTAACACCTATGAGCGCCGATTTTATGTACGAAATTTGCTTCGATAGAGCAGGAACAAAAAAGCTTATGGCAACTTATGCACAACGGCTAATGAAGAAAATTTAAAATTTTGAAATTTAAAAATTCGTAAATTCAAGGAGATATTAAAATGAACATTCCAAGACCTGAGCATCCCAATCCTCAATTTGAAAGAAAGGATTGGATAAATCTTAACGGAGAATGGCAATTTGAGTTCGATTTTGGTATAAGCGGACGCGACAGAAAATTTTATGAAAGAGAAAGCCTTGATTCAAAAATCATAGTTCCATTTTGTCCCGAAAGCATCTTGTCTGGCATAGGAAACACCGATTTCCTTAACTGTGTTTGGTACTTGAAAAGGGTTGCAATCCCTGAAAATGATAAAAGAGTAATCTTGCACTTTGGCGCGATAGATAACGAAAGCTATATCTACATAAACCATAAAGAGGTTTACCACAATATCGGTGGCTTTGTTGGCTTTGATATTGATATTACTGATTATGTAACAAAGGGTGCAGAAAATACAATTACTGTCTGCGCAATTGATACCAACCCTAAGGGTAAGGCGTCAGGTAAGCAGTCAAAGAATTATTATTCAATGGGCTGTGATTATACCAGAACAACAGGAATTTGGCAGACCGTTTGGCTTGAGTTTGTTGATAAAAATTATATAAAATCTGTAAAGTACTACCCATCAATTGAGGACCAAAGCCTTCAAATTGAGGTAGAAACCGTAGGAAGCGCTGAATTCACAGCCGAGGCAAGCTATGAGGGCAAAAAAATGGGCATAGCTACAGCTAAGCTTAGCGCTGGTGTTTCAAGGCTTACCCTTAAGCTTGATGAGCTTCATTTGTGGGAGGTAGGCAAGGGAAGGCTTTACGACCTTGAGCTCACATACGGAAGCGATAAGGTTAAGAGCTACTTTGGTATGCGCTCAACCACCTTCGCAGACAAAAAATACCTACTTAACGGCAAGGAAACCTTCCTTGTTACAGTCCTTGACCAAGGCTTCTACAAAAAGGGAATTTATACAGCAGAAACTGACGAGGAGCTTGCGCAGGATATTTATCTTTCACTTGATGCAGGCTTCAATGGCGCAAGACTTCACCAAAAGGTTTTTGAACCGAGATTTTTGTATCATTGTGATAAGCTCGGCTATCTTGTCTTTGGCGAGACAGGAAACTGGGGACTTGATCTTTCCAATATGAATCAGCTCACCCCGTTTATGCTTGAATGGCAAAGAGAGCTTTTAAGGGACTTTAACCACCCATCAATTATCGGCTGGTGCCCACTTAATGAAACATGGGATTGCGACTACAGACACCAAAACGATGACTTTGTAAGGGCACTTTACTATACCACAAAGGCGATAGATACAACTCGTCCTTGCATTGGTACAAGCGGTAACTATCAGGTTGCTTCGGACATTTATGATCTTCACGATTATATCCAAGAGAAGGGTGAGTTCGAAAAAATCTACCTCGCACCCACCTACGAGGAATTTGCTGAAGCCTACGATGAAAAGCACGAGTGGGTTTCGAAATATCAAAAATCAGCTGACTGGAAGGATTATGCGCTTTATCTTAGCGAATATGGCGGAATTCAGTGGGATACCCAAGGCGTCGGTGGATGGGGCTACGGCAACGGCCCCAAGACCGAGCAAGAGTATATGGAAAGATATGAATATCTTACCAAGACCCTTATGGACTCGCCATATATCTGTGGAGTTTGCTATACTCAGCTTTATGATGTAGAGCAGGAGGTAAACGGCATCTATACATACGATAGACAAAAGAAATTTGATATTTCAAGAATAAGAAAGGTAAACCTTTCAAGAAGATAAAATTAGGGCACCTGTCAATTTATTTGGCAAGTGCCCTAAAGCCATTTCTTAAAACAAAATCTTAACATTTTTTTAATAAATTTGTGCTACAATATATTAAAATACGGCAAGGAGGGGCGATATGAAAAGAAAATTCACCTATAGAGTAAATAAAAAAATTATCGAAAAGGAAATAAACCACATTCCAGTTAGATATATCACCGCAGTTTTTATAAGCGCTCTTGAGGTTGCTTTAACAATAGCTATAATGGTGGTGCTTTGTATATATGTTCCTTATTTTTATATTGCCACAGTAATTACCTATATCGCATCTGTAATTACAATTATTGCCTCTGAGGATAATCCTGACTATAAAATCCCATGGCTTGTAATAGTTTTAACTCTGCCGATTGCAGGCTTTATGCTTTATTTTATGTTCTACTCAAGAAAGCTAAAGAAAAAGTACATCTCTCGCCTTGTTGAGCTTCACGAAAGCACCTGTCAAAAGGATGATAGCGAGCTTTTTGAAGAACTGAGGCTTGAGAGCCCAATGGCACATAATCAAGCAAAAATGCTTTGTAATCTCGCAAATACGCACCTCTTTACAAATACAAAGCAGGTATATTTCTCGCTCGGCGAGCAAATGTACAAATCAATGCTTGAGGACCTTTCCAAGGCGGAAAAATTCATCTATATGGAATATTTCATAATAGAGGAGGGCGAGTTTTGGAATTCCATTCTTGAAATTCTAAAGCAAAAGGCTAATGCTGGACTTGAAATAAAGGTCGTTTACGACGATATCGGTTGCATGAATACCTTGCCCGGAAATTACTATAAACAGCTTCAAAGGCTTGGAATTGAATGTGTTCAATTCTCAAAATTTAGAATTCAAGCGGATAGCGAATTCAATAATCGTTCACATAGAAAAATAACGATAATTGATGGTAAAATTGCATACACAGGCGGAGTAAATCTTGCCGATGAATATATAAACAAGGTAAAGCGCCACGGTCACTGGAAGGACGGCGGAATTCGCCTTGAGGGCGAGGCTGTGTGGGAGCTTACGGATTTGTTCCTTGTTGATTTTGGAATAAACACTAAAAACGGCTGGCAAGCAAAGCACAATATTTACCCCAAAATCGATGATATAAGAGAGAATGGCTATCTTGTGCCATTTGGCGACGGTCCACGACCTATGTATAAGCGCAGAGTTGCTAAAACCGCAATTTTGCAGATGCTAAATACGGCGACAGAATATGTTTACATAACAACACCATACCTTATAATAGATAATGAGCTTTGTCAAGCTATAGAGAATACTGCTCTTCGCGGAGTAGATGTGAAGATTATAACTCCTCATATTCCCGACAAGAAATTCGTGTTTTCAATGACAAGGGCGCACTATCAACGATTTATCGACACAGGTGTGCAAATTTACGAATACACCCCTGGCTTTATTCACGCAAAAAACTATATCGCAGATGATAAATATGCAATCATAGGAACAGTCAATCTTGACTATCGTAGCTTGGTTCATCATTTCGAAAATGGTGTATGGATGTATAAATGTGACTCCATCAAGGACATAAAAGCCGACATTGAGGAAACGATAGCGCAAAGTGAGCGTATTACCAAGGAAATGACAAGAGCAAGACCACTGCAACGCCTTTTTCGCTCACTCATAAAGCTGTTTTCTCCATTGCTATAAGGAATAAAAACGGACATTTTGTCCGTTTTTCTGTTTTTAACATAAATGTAACAATTTCCGTCTTGACATAGTTTTCTTTTTATGTTATTATATATAGGTATAATTTCACATACGCGTATATACGCGAGAACGGAAAAATTATGGAAAAGAGAATTTTGCTCTCCTCTCCAACTATGCACAAGGAAGAGATGGAGTATGTTAAGGAAGCTTTTGACAAAAACTGGATAGCGCCTCTTGGCTTTAATTGTGATAATTTCGAAAAAGAAATGGACGCATATCTTAGTCAAGGCATTGAAGATAAATATCATTCGCTTGCCCTCTGCTCGGGAACCTCAGCCCTTCACCTCGCGGTGAAGCTTGCGGGGGTTAAAAGAGGAGATACTGTGCTTTGTAGTGATATGACCTTTGCGGCAACCGTAAACCCCGTGTCCTATGAGGGCGGAAATCAAGTCTTTATTGATTCGGAGCTTGACACCTGGAATATGGACCCTGTCGCTCTTGAAATGGCTTTTCAAAAGCATCCTGAGGCTAAGGTCGTCGTCCTTGCTCACCTCTATGGTACACCATCTAAGCTTGATGAGATTTTGGAGATTTGTAAAAGGCATGACGCAATTCTTATTGAGGATGCCGCTGAATCTCTTTCTGCTACATATAAGGGTCGCCAAACTGGCACATTTGGAAAATATGGCGCGATAAGCTTCAACGGAAATAAAATTATTACCACCTCTGGTGGCGGTATGATGATTGCTGAAAATGAGGACGATAGAAAAACAGCATTTTTCCTTGCAACTCAGGCAAGAGAAAACGCACCTTGGTATCAGCACGAGCAGATTGGCTATAACTACCGTATGTCAAATGTAGTCGCTGGTATCGGTAGAGGACAGCTAATTCATATTGATGAGCATCGCGAGCTTAAGAAAAAAATTTATAATAAGTACAAGGAAGCATTTAAGGACAGTCCAGTAACAATGAACCCGTATCTTGAGTGCACAGAGCCTAATTTTTGGCTTTCATGCCTCTTGGTGAACGATGATTCTAGCGTTGACCCTCTCGATGTTATGAGGGCGCTTGCTGATGCCAATGTAGAGGCTCATCCTATATGGAAGCCTATGCATATGCAGCCCGTGTTTAAAAATAACGATTTCATTACGGCTTATGATAAGCCTCTTAACGAAAAAATATTCAAAAAGGGTCTTTGCCTGCCAAGTGATATAAAGATGACCGAGGCAGAGCAGGACTATGTAATTGACATAATCAAAGGATGCTTCAAATAATATGGAACAGCTTTTAAATAACCTTGTATCTACTTGGTGGGGAATAACAATATTGTGTGTGCTGGCGCTTGCCCTGTGGCTCGTCCTTTCGGCAATTTTCTATAGATGCTTCTTTAAGCGCTTTTATGATATTGTGCTAAGCGCAATGGCGATTTTGCTTCTTTCTCCAATTCTGTTGATACTTACAATCCTCGGCGTAATAAAAATGAAGGGTAATCCATTCTTTACACAGCTTCGCCCAGGAAAAAATGAAAAAATATTCAAGCTTATAAAATTCCGCACAATGACAAATGCCAAGGATAAGGACGGTAAGCTTTTGCCAGACGATAAGCGCCTTACGCGCTATGGCAAAATCCTCCGTTCCACCTCCCTTGACGAGCTCCCCGAGCTTTTCAATATCCTCCTCGGCCATATGTCCATCGTCGGCCCCCGCCCACTTCTTGTGGAATACTTGCCTTATTATAAGGACAACGAAAGAAAAAGACACAAATTAAGACCAGGGCTGACCGGATGGGCTCAGATTCACGGAAGAAACAATATAAATAGTTGGGAAGAAAAATTTGAATTTGATATATACTATGTTGAGAATTGTTCACTATGGTTAGACATTAAAGCTCTAATGTTAACTGTTGTAAAGGTTTTAAAACGCTCAGATATATTAGTAGGAAAAGAAATGAAGGTTGGCAGGCTTGATGATGTAAGAAAGGCGGAAAGAGATGCAGATATTGCTGAGAAGGTTTGAAAAAAAAGATATTAAAGATAAGGTTAAATGGATAAACGATTCACAAAACAATAAATATTTACATTATGATTTGCCTTTAGAGGTCGAAAAGACAGAAGCTTGGTATGAAAAAAACAAGGATAGAACAGATAGGCTTGATATGGTAATTGAGACCGAGGACGGTCCTGTTGGGCTAATTGGATTTCTTAATATTGATTTAAGGAATTTGAAGGCGGAATGTTATATCTGTATTGGGGAACAAAATGCTAAAGGTAAGGGAATAGCAAAAAAAGCATCATTAATGCTTTTAGAACATGCTTTCAAAAAATTATTGCTGAATAAAATCTATTTTTATACAGAAAAAGATAATTTGCCTGCACAAGCACTTTTTGAAAAAATTGGCTTTTTAAAAGAAGGGTTTCTAAAGGATGATTTGATATATAATGGTAGAAAGGTTGACCGATTTCTCTATGGAATCACAAAAAAAGAATACGAAGCAAAATACTGTGATTGAAAAGCTACTTTGTAGTTTTAATCAAAATGAAATTTTTGTTAAAAGAGAGGATCTTTTGCCTTTTAGCTTTGGCGGTAACAAGGCGAGAAAGGCAAAAAAGTTTTTTGACTATATAATAAAAAATAAATACGAGATTGTTGCTACATACGGAAGTAGTAGCTCAAATCATTGTAGAGTAGTTGCAAACCTTGCTTTTAAATATGGCATTGAATGTTACATTGTTTCGCCCGAAGAAGAATACAAGGAAACAAGCAACAGCAAAATGATCGAGCTCTTTGGCGCAAAAATAATAAAAGCACCCCTTGACAAAATAAAAGAGACAATAGACTGCCTAATGGAAAAATTAACAAAAAATAAAAAAGCATATTTTATACAAGGCGGTGGACATGGAAATCTTGGCACAGAAGCATATGTTGAGGTTTATAATGAAATCTTAGATTATGAAAAAGAAAATAAAGTAAAATTCGATTATATCTTTTTAGCATCTGGAACTGGGACTACACAGGCAGGACTTGCTTGTGGAGCTATCTTAAATGGTGAAGATAGCGAAAAAATCATAGGAATAAGTATAGCAAGAAAAAATCCTAGAGGGAAAGCTGTTGTAGAGGAAAGCATCAAAGATTATCTTGAAAGCATTTCGTATAATAGCAAAGTGCCAAGTGTAATTTTTGATGATTCATACATTTGTGGTGGATATGGTAAATATAACGACCAAATTGTTGGCATAATTAAAGAGGTTATATCAAAAGAGGGAATGCCATTAAATACTATATATACAGGAAAAGCATTTTGGGGTATGAGAGAATATTTACAAAAACACAAAATAATTGGTAAACGAGTGCTATTTATCAATACAGGAGGCACACCTCTTTTCTTTGATGATTTAAAGGAGATAAAATGAATATTCTAATACTAAGTTCAGGAACACGAAATAAGGTTGTTCAATATTTTAAAAGAACGCTAAATGGAAACGGAATGGTGATTGCAACTGATTGTAGTGCCGTTGCACCGGCAATTTATGAGGCAGACAAGCATTATATTGTTCCAAGAATAACCGAAGAGGGGTATATAGATTGTGTTCTTGATATTTGCAAAAAAGAGAATATAGCAGGAGTTTTATCTTTGATTGACCCAGAGCTTTCTTTACTTGCAAAAAACAAGAAAAGATTTGACGATATTGGAGTAACAATTATTGGTTCCAGTTACGAGCTTTGTGAAAGAACTTTGGATAAAATGGAAATGTATAATTGGCTCAAATCACACGGATACAATTGCGCGAAATCCTATGTCAATAAGAATGAGTTTTATGCGGATTTAGCAAACGGAAAGATTAAATTTCCTGTGTTTGTTAAGCCAGTAAGAGGAAGCGCAAGCATTGCTATTTCCAAGGTTTACGATAAGGAAACTGTTGAATTGTTATTTGCTCATAATAAAAATCTTATGATTCAAGAGTTTTTGGATGGTCAGGAGATAGGCGCGGATTGCTACATTGATATGATAAGCAACGAGCTTGTTTCTGCCTTTACAAAGAAAAAACTTGTAATGAGAGCAGGAGAGACAGATAAGGCGATATCCTTTAAAGACGAAAATTTATTTGAGTTAATAAAAAAATTTGTGAGAGAAAGCGGTTTTAAAGGACAAATTGACATCGATATATTTGATGTGGATGGAAAGTACTACATATCAGAGGTAAATCCTCGTTTTGGAGGCGGATATCCTCACGCATACGAATGCGGTTGTAATCACATGGCGCTAATCATAAACAACCTAAATGGGAAAGTGAATGAACCCAAAATCGGTTGCTACGATGAAGGCATTTATATGATGAAATATAACGACATAATGGTGAAAAAAATATGAAAATTTTATTGATATGCTCCAAATCAAGCGCGGTTGTAGGATTTAGAAAAAAGCTAATTGAAAGGCTTCAAGAATACGGGCATGATATTTTTGCAATTGCGTTTGATGATGAACATAAAGATATAATAAGAGAAAAAAACATAGAATTTTACCATATAGCGGATGCTAACAGAAGCCTCAATCCTTTCAAAATTTTGAGTTTATCTAACAGATATTCAAAAATAATCAAGCAAATCAAACCAGACCTCGTTTTCACCTTTATGCTCAAGCCCAATATATATGGTGTTCAAGGTGCAAAAAAAGCAGGCATTACTAATGTTTATTCGATGGTTGAGGGAGCAGGCGATGTCTTTATAAATGATGGATTAAAATGGAAAATCATTCGTAAATTTGTTTGTTACGGCTATAAAAAAGCATTCAAAACATCGAAAAAAGTATTTTTCTTAAACAATGATGATAAAGCAGAATTTATCGCAAGAGGACTTGTGGGCGAGGAAAAATGCGAAATTGTTCACGGAATAGGAGTTGACCTTGAGAGGTTTGCTCACAAGCCTGTGAAAAATTATACTACCTTTCTAATGATAGCTCGCTTATTAAAGACCAAGGGCGTTATTGAATATTGTGAGGCAGCAAGAGCGGTAAAGAAAATTCATCCAGAGGCAATTTTCAATCTTGTCGGACCAGAGGGAACGCTAAAGCAAGTGGATATTCAAGAGTACATAGATGATGGAAGTAT
>JAFTIV010000180.1 GCA_017456685.1 Clostridia bacterium
GATAGCAGCTGCCTCAAATTGGTTTTTATCAAGTGTTTGAAGACCTCCAATGAATGAAAGGAACGCAGTTCCAAGTGACTGCCAAAGAGCAACCACTATACAAAGTATCATTGCGTATCTCTCATCGTGGAACCATAGAACTGGTGTATCTATTGTACCTATATCGAGCAAGAAGCCGTTTACAAAGCCGTACGCGTCATCCGAGAAGAGCGCCGACCAAATGGTGTATGCTCCGCCCGAAATTGATGGTGCGTAGAATATAAGGGTGATTATTGCTCTTAGCTTCGGTGCGAGCTCGTTAATGAACCACGCAACGAGGAATGAAAGTATGTAAGATACAGGGCCTATTACGATTGCGAACACAAGTGTGTTCTTACAAGCCTGCAGGAAGATATCATCCTCAAAGAACAGTCTTGTATAGTTGTCAATGCCAATAAACATATCCCAGCTTATCTCAAGCATATTAAATGATGTGAAGCTGAGGATAAACGAAAGCAATACAGGGAAAAGCGTAAAGAGGACAAACACGAGCATAAAGGGCGCTATCATAAAGTAAGCAACCTTATTTCTCTTCATCTCCTTTATGGTCCATTGAGCCATTGTCATATCTTTTCTGGCAACAGCCTTCTTGGGAGAACCATCGTGGCTTAAACCGAGTGGACTTGCATCTTCGTCGCAGTATTGCGCGTACTGTCTATTAAATTCCGACGCGGGCAATCTGCGTAATGGCGATTTTTTATTCGTTTCCATTGATACTCTCCTTTACAAGTCTTTTGGTTTATTTCTTTTTGTCAACGATGACTCTGTCACCTGTTACTATGTCGATATAGTCCATACCGAACTCAATTCTTCTTCTCGTAATTTCCTTATTTATAGTTGTTGTGTACGAGAGGAGTGAGTCTGCTGGGTCCTTTGCCTCGTTGTATGCAGCGAGGAATGCGAAGTTTATGTATCTTGCAAGATAGTAGCTTCCTGGGTAGTTAGGAACACCTACGAGCTGATTGAACTGCAAAAGAATTGCATCTCTTTCCTCGTTTGTCCAAGGAATTTCCTTAATTGCCTCGGTATTTGCTGTTGGGTGACGACCCGCAATACCTTGGATTGCTACCATTTCGTTGGTGTATGCTACCTGACAATCCTTGCCAGCGTACCACTTCATAAACTCCCACGCGCCTTGACCATTATCACAGCCTGCAAGCATAATACAGCCTGTTACTGTTGCGATTGCACTATGGTCAACGAAGGTGTTACCATCCTCATCTACTCTTTCGTAGCCTGGAACCTCAGTAAAGCCCCAAAGGCCTGAGAGCTCAGATGCGAAGAGCGCGAGCTGGTTACAAGAGGTATAGTCCGAAATACCGAGAGGCATTTCACCTGTTCTAAAGCGGTTTGCGAAGTCGTAAACGGTTGGGAGTGAGTATTGAGTGTACATATTACAAAGTCTTGTAAATGCGTTAAGAACTCCCTTATCGTCGAAGTTGATTTGCATACCGCCATTCTTATATACCTCATTTCCGCTTTGGTAAATGAATGTATAAATATCGTTCTGGATACCTACCTCCATATGGTTGTACTGAAGAACAGGAACCATAGCAAGAATGTCGTCCCAGGTTTCAGGAATATCGAGCTTCAATTGAGCAAGGATATCCTTACGATAGAATAGCATTGAGAAGTTGAGCTTATCAGGGAGCGCGTAGTATGAGTATTCAACCTCTGCGCCAACTGATGAGTCGTGGAGTGTGAGAGGAACTATAGCCATCTCAGGGAACCACGAAAGGACATCCTCGCTATCGTTCTCAATATATTGATTAAGAGGAAGAACTGCGCTACGAAGTGCGTAGTCGATTATCGTCGCACTTGCCTCCATTAGCGAGACATCAGGTCCTGCGCCTGCCAAAACTGACGGCAGAAGTGTTCCTGCTGAAATAAGCTTTAGGTTAGCCGACACTCCTGTTTTTGGAGTAAAATCGTTATCTATAAGGCTTCTTATTACTTGTGCTTGGTCACGACCTGAAGCCAACCACACCTCAACGGGCTTTCCGTTACCTGTAGTTGCTGCCTCGGTACCAAGTGAGTTGTAGTCTATGATAAAGCTGTAGAAGAACATCTTAAGCTCAGACCACAAGGACTGGAAGAAATTGCCCTCGCTCTTGGGCATTTCACTCTCTGCTGGCTGAACTGTAAAGTAGTCAACCTTAAGTGGCTGTGCCGATACTGTGTTAATCCAAGTACCGAGTGAGCCGAGCTGAGTCTTAAAGGTTTCAAGGTTTCCTGCAATCTCGCCCTCATCGCTTCCCATTTTATTAAGAAGGATATAAAGCTGTTCAAGGGTTGCAGTGTTTTCGCCCTTAAGATTTGTTTCATTTGTAAGATAGTTATAAATCTTCTTGAGGTTAATGGACTCTACCATCATTGTCTCAAGAACATGTGGCATTACTCTTGAGAAGTTATAGGAACGACCCGAGTCAGGGTTGCTACCTGTAAGCTTGATAATCTCAAGATATGCTGCGTTAAGATTTGCAAGAGTTGTAGAAATCTTTTGAAGATGAGCGCCCATTTCACCGAGGCTAACCTCGATTTTGATTGTATATGGCTCTTCTCTTGCCTCAAGATAGAAGAACATATCCTTGCTACCGTCGTTCATAAATCCGGTTTTCCACTCGTCCGAATAGTTAAAGCGACAGTTTGCTGCCTCCTTAAATGGAAGCTCGCCATCGATATAAATCTTTCTTGTTACATACATACCACTAAGAAGGTCCTGCTTAAAGCGCGCACCTATTCCGTAGTATCCACTCTCGGTAATCTTTACATCGTAGGTAATCCACTCACCAACATTGCTCCACTGAGTTCCGCCTGCGATGTTGTACTTTTGTACCTTTGCAGATTGAGGACCTGTAAGTCCGCTTGTGATAGAAGAGGTTCTATCCTGCAATGGGTAAATAGTAACGCTTGAGGTGTTCTTTACATGCTCTGCCTCAATAATCTGCATTCCAGCGCTTGGAATATTATCCTTTACTGCGCCGTGCATTGCAACATATTCATCATATGTAGGAATTTTGATGCTTGTTGCAGGGCGAAGAACGATGTCGTCAAGAACAACAGGCTCTCTTGTGCTTTCAAGGGTTATTGTGTTTTCGCCTGCCTCAAAGTAGAACTCGAAGGCATCAACATAATAGCCGTTAGCATCCTGAAGGGTGTGTGTAATCCACTTTGGGTCTGGTGAAACAGATGGACGAATATCATTTCCGTTTCCGTCCTGCTTAAATGTTTCCTTACCATCTACGATTGTGTAATCGTATTTCCAAACCTTTTGCATAACTATAGAACGAGCCTCTGCAAATGGAACCTGTCCATTTATCGAGAACACACGCTCAATAGAAGTGGTTTTTCCATCGAGTGTTTGACAATATGGCATGTCAATTACATAGAAGCCGGTTACCGGAACATTAAATTTCCAAGTAATCTTACCAGTTTCTGCAACCTCGATTACATTTGTTTTGCCAACATGGTAAACAGGCTCTGTCACCTCTTGGCCGTTTGCATCGGTCGTCACCTTGTTAGTGATGGGCTTATATACACCCTCACTTGTTCCCGCGGGGTCAATGTTGTCGATAATATCAATTACGACATCAGTTATGCCCGTGGTGTCATTAACAAGAGGAGAGTACTTGTCGATGTATTCCTGATACGAGAGAGCATTCAAAATTTCTCCAACATCAGAAATGGACACCTTATTGTTAGACGTTGAGCCCGTCTCACTCTTGCCGGTGGCGGCAGATACAGGCATTGCTATTACGCCGATGAATGTCAAGGCGCATATGAGTAATGCCAGTAGTCTTTTCGCTTTCCTTTTCATAAGAAACCTCCATTTTTTTGCAATGTTCTACCGCCGAGCGAGGGCGGTGGATGCCTCACACACGCGTGTGAGCATCTTATGCATAGTTTATTTTAGCACAAGCACAATGCCAAAGTCAAGAATTATATTTTTATATAGAGAAACGCGCGCCTTTCTTTAGATTTTTTCGACTTTTCAAAAAAGGCTTATTGTTAATTTATTGTAAACTTTGATTTTTGGTGCAATTTGGCGGTTTTTCCGTTCAAATAATGAGATTTTTTCAAGGTTATGATTATTTTATTTTCGAATTGTGAACAAACTTTGAATTTTAGATTTGTGCGCTTTGCACAATTTTATAACGCTGTTTTTGACAAATCTCACAAAGAGCCAAACTTTTTTGCGCGATTTTGGCGAATTTTACAAAAGACGGATATTTTGGTCGTTTATTTAAGGAGTAAGCTTGGGCATTATGGCTTTTAAAAATTCATTAACAATATTTTCAAATATTTTTTCTTAAGCACTTGACTTTAACTTTTTGATAATTTATAATGAACATAGGCATTTGCGCCGTCCCTTTCTAAAGAAAAGGCGAAAAACAATTCATGCTTAAGGAGAGAAAAATGTATTATCTTGGTATCGACCTCGGCGGAACTAACATTGCTGCCGGAATAGTTGATGAAAACTGTAAAATTTTGATTAAGGGCTCTGTTCCTACTCTTTCTAACAGAGATGGAAAGCTTATCATAAAGGATATGGCTGAGCTTTGCAAGAGGCTTATTGCTGATATGGGCTTGACCGTTGATGACATTGAGTATGCAGGAATTGCAACTCCTGGAACTGCCAACTCCGACACTGGCGTTGTAGAGTATGCAAACAATCTTCCATTTGTGAACTTCCCTATTGCGGACCTTCTCAAGGAATATCTCGGTGTAAAAAAGGTTCTTATTGAAAATGATGCTAACGCAGCAGCTAAGGCTGAGGCGGTTGCCGGCGCTGCAAAAGGCGCGAAATATTCTGTTATGATTACTCTTGGCACAGGTCTTGGTGGCGGTATTGTGCTTGACGGCAAGGTTTACTCTGGCTTCAATCACGCCGGTGCTGAGCTTGGTCACATTGTAATTCATCAAGACGGAAAGCAATGCACCTGCGGAAGAAAGGGCTGTTGGGAAACCTATAGCTCAGCTACAGGTCTTGTAAATATGACTAAGGAAAGACTTGTTGAGGCAAGGGCTAACGGAGTTAAGTCTCTTATCGACGACATGATTGAGGGAGACCTTAACAGAGTAAATGCTCGTGTTGCCTTCGCCGCTATGAAGCAGGGTGACGAGCTTGGTGCTAAGATAGTTGTCGAATATATCAGCTACCTTGCAAGCGGAGTTGCTACAATTATCAATATATTCCAGCCAAATGTACTCTCTATCGGCGGTGGTGTTTGCAACGAGAAGGATTATCTCCTTGTTCCTCTTAAGGAAAAGGTATTCGCTCAAACCTACACACGCGACCCTAAGATGCAAACAGAAATCAAGATTGCCGAAATGGGCAACGATGCAGGAATTGTTGGCGCGGCTACTCTTGGATTTTAAAGCTACATAAAAAAGCGTGGGCCTTTTGTCCACGCTTTTTAAAAATACACATTCACTCCTTTGGGGGGATTTATGACTCTTAACACACCTATTGGCGAGCTTTACGGGGTTGGTCCAAAATACGAGAAATATTTTGCGAGCAATTCTCTTTACACGGTTCGCGACCTTTTATATTATTTTCCTCGTGCGTACCAAAACCGTGCGGATGTAACCACGCTTGCTATGGGTGCGATGAGCGATGCTCCCCGCGCCTATATCTTAACCGTTGCCGGTGATGCGCGTGTAGCAATGGTCCGCCGTGGAATGAATATTTTGAAGTTCCGTGCCTTTGATGAAAGCGGAACGGTAAACATAACCTTTTTCAACCAAAATTATTTAAAGGATGTTTTTAAAACAGGTGCAACCTTCCGCTTTTGGGGCAGGGTTACGCAGGAGAAGCGCTCTCTTTTTATGAGCTCCCCGTCATACGAGCCGTTTTTAGGGGACAAGCCTCTTGCGCCATATGTGTCTGTATATCCGCTTTTTTCGGGCGTAAATCAAAAATATATAGCAAGGCTTCTTTCACAAATACGAGCGGAAATTCCAACGCTTATAAAGGACCCCTTGCCAGAGAGGCTAAGGCTTGAAAAGGGGCTTTGTACGCTTGGCTATGCGCTTGAAAACATTCATTTTCCCGAGAGCACCGATGCTCTTGAGCGCGCTATTCGCCGTTTAACCTTTGATGAGCTATTTGTATTTGCGCTATCCATATCGCAAATGAAAACCATATCGAGCGAGAAAGTGGCACCCGTTATTGCAAAATGCGACCTTGCCCCTCTGCTCTCTCAAATGCCCTACGAGCTGACTAATGC
>JAFTIV010000181.1 GCA_017456685.1 Clostridia bacterium
ACACCTTAATGGAGATTACATATGTTAGAAAAAATACGAGAAATAGTTGCAGGATATATGGGAATGCGAGTTTCGGAAATTAAGGACGAGCAAAGCTTTATCGAAATGTCAATGGATTCACTTACACTTTTAAAAATAATAATTGAGGTCGAAAACACCTTTGGAGTTCGTATTGAAAACGACGAAATAGTAGAAATTCGAACAATTATCGACATTTTTAATCTTGTCGAGAAAAAAATTTCTTAAGAAAAACAGACACATATCGCACCATTTTGAGATGGTGCGATTTTTTGCGAAAATATTTTCCAAAATGGTGTTGACAAATATATTAGGCAAGTGTATAATATAAGAGCGTCACAACAAAGAAAGGAAATGAAAATGGACAATTCAAAAAAGTTGCCGGAGGCAGAGTATGATGTGATGGTCGCTCTGTGGAACAGTAAGGTTTCGCCGGTCAACACCGCGTATCTTATGGAGTGCGTCGGAAAGAGCAAGGGCTGGAAGGCTCCAACGCTTATCTCGTTCCTAACAAGACTTGAGGATAGAGGGTTCATTCATTCCGAGAAAAAAGGAAAAGAAAGATATTATTACGCAGATGCAGTAAAGGATGATTACATAAAATTTGTAACTAATGATTTCTTGGACAAATATCACGGTGGCTCGTTTGTAAAAATGATGGATTTACTATACGATAAGCACTCGTTATCATCGGAAGAACTTGATGAAATGCTTAATTGGCTTCAAGCCCAATATTAGGATGATTTTCGACTGGCTTCAATCCGTCGCCTATTGATTATATAGGGTTTTCGATAGGCGACTGGTTGATGACAATTGTGACAAAATGAAATTTAGAACTGATTTTCAGTTCTTTTTTTATTTTTCTATTTATTTTTCATGTTAAATATGTTAAAATTATATAAATAACTAAAAAGAGAGGTAGCTATGTTTAATTTTTTCTCGAAAATATTTGGCGCAGGAAAGGCTCCGTTTACATCTGCGATTATATTATGCGCTGGTAGCTCATCTCGTTTTGGCTCTGATAAGCAAATGGCGAAAATTGATGGAATGGGCGTTGCCGAAAGAACAATTTCTGTTTTTGAGTCATTAGATGCTATAACCGAAATTGTTTTGGTGGTTCCTAAGGAGTGCACACAGGAATATCAGGATATAGTTTTGCTCAATGAATTCAAAAAGGTAAGGGCAATTGTTACTGGTGGAGAAACTCGCCAAATTTCTGCATCTCGTGGGCTTAGACATGTTTCGGAAAAGGCAAAATACATCGCGATTCACGATGGTGCAAGATGCCTTGTTACTCAAGATATTATTTTGTCTGTTCTTGCTGAGGCGATAGAGCATAGCTGCGCTACTGCTGCTTGTCAAATGACAGACACAATAAAGCAATCAACCGAGGATGGCTTTGTAAGATGTACTGTTGACAGAAGCTCAATTTGGTCAGTTCAAACTCCTCAAATTTTCGAGGCTGATACTTATAAAATTGCAACCTATAAGGGAATGCAGGACGATATTGAGGCAACCGATGATTGTATGCTCGCAGAAAACGCAGGCTTTAAGGTAAAGCTTGTGGAAACTGGAAAGGAAAATATAAAAATTACTCGCCCTATAGATATTGCTCTTGCAGAATATATCATAGCAAGCAGAAAGGAGCATGATGAATGAGAATAGGTCACGGATACGATGTTCATCGCTTTACAGATGGGGATGAAATCACAATAGGCGGAGTCAAAATTCCTCACGACAAGGGCTTGCTTGCTCATTCGGATGGCGATGTATTGCTTCACGCAATTGCAGATGCTCTCCTTGGTGCGGCAGGAGAGAGAGATATAGGCTATCACTTTCCAGACAACGACAGTAAATACAAAAATGCTGACAGTAGGCTATTGCTTGCAAGGGTAGTAGAAATTATAAAGGAAAAGGGCTTTGAGATTGAGTATGTTGACTCAACCATCATCGCCCAATCGCCTAAAATGGCACCTCATATAAATTCAATGAGAGATGCTATAAGCGCTGCTCTGGGTATTGATAGCTCACTTGTGAATGTCAAGGCAACGACAGAGGAGCATCTTGGCTTCACAGGAAGAAAAGAGGGAATAAGCGCCCACGCAGTATGTCTTTTAAAGAGCAAGGAATAGGATAAAAAGCGCACAACCTTTAGCATAAAAATCCATTCCTATCCCTAACTCTTAATTTTCTCTCTATAATAAATTATGCAATATATCAAAAAATGACACAAAACGACAAGAGGTATATATGAAGCAGGTATCACCATCAATTTTGGCAAGCGATATGCTGAATTTAGGAAATGAAATAAAGAAAATAGAGAATTCAGGCGCAAAATATGTCCATATAGATATTATGGACGGTTGCTTTGTGCCCAATATTTCCTTTGGAATGCCAATTATTTCCGCGGTTAGAAAATGCACAGATTTAGTGCTTGATGTTCACGCTATGATAGTACAGCCTCAAAGATACATAGAGGAATTTATCAAATGCGGTGCAGATATTGTAACATTTCATATTGAAGCATCAAATGACGAGGATATAAGAGCATCAATCGACCTTATAAAAAGCCTTGGAAAAAAGGTAGGACTTTCCATTAAGCCCAAGACCCCCGCAGAGGCTGTTATCCCTTATGTAAATGATATTGATATGGTTCTTGTAATGACTGTTGAGCCTGGCTTTGGTGGACAAAAGTTTATGGGCGAAACTATGGAAAAGGTGACCGAAATAAGAGACTATGCAAATAAAATCGGCAAGGAGCTTGATATTGAGGTCGACGGTGGTATAAACAACGACACCATTAAAATTGCCGCAGATGCAGGCGCTAATATATTCGTGCTTGGAACAGGCTTTTTCAAAAGCGAGGAGCCTCTTACGGCAGAGCAAATCCTCTCAAAAACGGAGTAATATGAAAAATATAATTATATTAGCCACCTCGTGGCTGTGCGTTGTGCTTACAATGGTTATGATTTTTTGCTTTTCGGCACAAAATGCAGAGAAGTCAACCGAAACAAGCTCAAGCGTTGTGGAAAATGTGCTTGATATTGTAATGCCAAAGGAGGAGATAACCCCCGAGGTTGTAAAAAAATATCAATTTCCATTGAGAAAA
>JAFTIV010000182.1 GCA_017456685.1 Clostridia bacterium
ATTTCTTTTGCCACTTATGGAAAAGGAAATTGAGGAGGCTTCCAAAAATGAGATAAATCGCGATTCTAAGACTGCGCTTCAGCAATTTGTTCAAGCGAGTGGAACTGATAAGATAGCCTATGTTTGTGTTGCAGAGCACGGTCCTGACCACGCAAAGCTCTTTGATGTTGAGGCAAGACTTAACTCCAATGTTGTTGGAAGAGGTACGGGCAGAAGCAAGAGAGAGGCAGAGCAGCTTGCCGCAAAGGAAGCATGCATTTTGTTTGATGTAAAATGGGACATATAAATATACCTATTTTTATTCCTCATCTTGGCTGTCCAAATCAATGTATTTTTTGTAATCAAAGATATATTTCGGGGACTATAGAATTTAAAGAGGCGGATGTTGAGAGACAAATTGAGCAGGCTCTTTCTACGTATGCTGGGAATGATGCAGAGATTGCCTTTTTTGGAGGCTCTTTTACCGGAATTGACAGAGATCTCATGATAAGGCTTCTTGACATTGCTCAGGGTTATGTCAATTCTAAAAGAGTAAGCGCGATAAGAATGTCCACTCGTCCTGATTATATAAACGAGGAAATACTTGATATTTTATCTCGTTATACAATAAGCTGTGTAGAGCTTGGGTTGCAGTCAATCAACGATGAGGTTTTGAAATATCTAAAGCGAGGACACACCGCAGAGCAAGCAAAAACTGCTATTGAACTTTTAAAGAAGAGGAAAATACCATTTGTTGGACAAATGATGGTTGGGTTGCCAAAGGCAACGCTTGAGGATGAGATAAATTGCGCAAGATTCATATGTGAAAATGGTGCTTGCGCCTGTAGAATTTATCCCACAATTGTTTTTAGACAAACGGAGCTTGCAGATATTGCTCAAAGCGGAGAATATGAGCCTTTATCTCTCGAGGACGCTGTTCTGCGTAGTGCAAAGGTACTAAAAATTTTTGTTGATAATGGTGTTTATTGCTTAAGAATAGGTCTTTGCGAAAGTGACAATTTACATTCAAGTGACAGCTATGTAGCGGGGCCAAATCATCCATCAATTGGAGAAATGGTTAAAAGCAGGCTATATCTTGATGTTATTTTAGAAAGGCTTAATAATCTAATTGAGCCTTCGAAAAGGATTATAATTTCTTGCCCTAAGGGTGCAACCTCTCAGGTGACAGGAAATAAAAGAAAAAATATTTTGTATTTAATGGAATTATATGGCTTTCAAGAGATTAAGATTTGTGAAAACGAGACTCTTGATGCCTATGACATACGAATTTTTAATAAGGAGGACTGACAATGCATCTTAAAACACTTGAGCTTCAAGGCTTTAAATCGTTTCCTGATAAGACTGTTTTGACCTTTGATGATGGTGCAACTGTAATTGTCGGACCTAACGGAAGCGGAAAATCTAACATAACAGATGCTATGAGATGGGTTCTTGGTGAATTATCTACCAAGAATATACGTGGCTCGAAATTGGAGGATGTTATTTTTATCGGTACTGAGGTAAGAAAGCCCATGAGCTATGCTGAGGTATCTGTAACCTTTGATAATTCCTCTCAAGAGGGCAGACTAAATAGTCCTTATGATGAGATAACCGTTACGCGTAGGTATTATCGTGCTGGAAAAAGTGAATATCTTATAAATAGAGCTCCTTGCAGGCTTACTGATATATATCAGCTGTTTATGAACACTGGTGTTGGTCGTGAGGGATATTCTATTATCGGTCAGGGTAGAATTGCCGAAATTATTTCTAAAAAGAGCGAAGACAGGAGAAACATATTTGAGGAGGCTGCCGGAATTTCGAAAATTAGGCACGAAAAGAACGAGGCAGAGAAAAATTTAAAGCAAACTCAAGAGAATATGGATCGTGTAGAGGATCTTTATCGCGAGCTTGAACGCCGTGTAGGACCCTTGGAAAGAGAATCCGAAAAGGCTAAAAAATATTTTGAGCTTTATGAGCGCAAAAAGGTTGCCGATGTTTCCTTGTGGATTTATGATTCTCAAAAAACAAGAGAGCAAATCACGAAGCTATCAAACGATTGCAAAATGAGTGCTCATGAGCTTGAGATGGCTAACGATTCGCTTCAGCAAATTGAGGCGCAAGAGAACGCTTTGGCTGAGCGCTTCCGTCAAACTAAGATTGAAGCGGACAGGGTTTACGGAGAGATTAGAGCTTGTAACACTACGCTTTCAA
Organism: Clostridia bacterium; assembly: GCA_017456685.1. Taxonomy (GTDB): domain Bacteria; phylum Bacillota; class Clostridia; order Oscillospirales; family CAG-272; genus RGIG2000. The sequence continues at coordinate 2,191 of JAFTIV010000182.1, forward strand.
GTCTTAATGCAGATCTTGCCGTAATGGAAAACAATGTAAAGCACGCAGAGAGCATTTCTGGAAATGAAATTTTAGAGATTGAAAGACTCAATGCAAAGAAAAATGTTGTTGAGGACGAGATAGCGCAAAAGAAGCAACACGCAGAGTTAATTCGTCAAGAGCTTTCAAGGGTTCAAGATGAATATTTGGCAATTCGTCAGGAGCAAGCTGATATTTCAAAGAAGCGTGATGAAATTGTCAAGGAAATAGACGAGCTTTTTGTTCAATTAAAGGAGCTTGAGGGCGAAAGAAACCAAAAGCTTGTTAGAATTTCTGTTATTGAAAACTCTTCAACTAACGATAAGGACAGAGCGGACGCGATAAACGAAAATCTTGGTGTGTATCAGGCAGAGCTTGACGAGATGGTTCTTAAGACTGAGGATGCATCTAAGGGGCTTGCCGATTACGAGGCAAATCTTTCTAAGCTCGAAAAGGAGCTTGCCGAGGCTGAGGCTGAAATTGAAGAAAAAACCGCAAGATATGATGAGCTTAAGGAGAAAATGGATAGCCTTAAGTCGCAGGCTCTTGCTTTAACAGAAAGAATAAATGTGCTAAATAGTATGGATGAGCTTTTTGAGGGATATGCAAAAAGCGTAACATACATTATGAACGCATATCAAAATAATGAAATTGAAAATGCAGGAATTATATATGGTCCTGTATCCAAGCTTATTACCGTTAAGGACGAGCATGTAATAGCTATAGAAACGGCTCTTGGCGTTGGACTACAGCATATTGTCGTTGATAATGAAAAGACGGCTAAGGCTTGTATTCAGTCGCTTAAGCAAAGCAAGTCTGGTAGAGCTACCTTCTATCCTGTAAGCTCTGTAAGCCCACAAAGCATAACAGTAGAAATGCAGAATGCTTCAAGCTTCAAGGGCTATGTTGGTATTGCTAATGAGCTTATAAGCTTTGATAAAAAATTTGAAAATATTTTTTCATCTCTTCTTGGTAGAACCTTAATTTTTGATAACATTGATAATGCTACCGAGATGGCTAAGGCTCAAAAATATCGCGTTAAGGTTGTTACTCTTGACGGACAACAAATTAATGCAGGAGGCTCATTTACCGGAGGCTCGGCGAAGCACGATAGTGATATTTTGTCAAGAGCAGCTAATGTTAAGCGTATGCAAGAGGAAAGAGATGCCTTCTATGCGGAGATTGATAAAATTAAAGCTGAGGGACAAAAGCTTGGTGAATGCTTAAGAGCTCTAACTCAAAAGAGATCTGCTGACAAGCAACAATACAATCTTATTGATGTTGTTTACAGAAATGAAAAAACAGAGTATGAAACAATCGTTGCTCAAATGGAGGTAAAGAAGAGTCTTGTTGAAGGACTTTTGAACGACAATCAAAGGCTTGCCGAGGAAGAGCAAAGGAGCATTGTTGAGCTTGCTGAGCTTAAAAAGGCAAGACTTGAGCTTGATAAGCAAATAGAGGAAATTTCCGCTAAGCGTCAAGAGCTTGATGAGTTGAAATATGATTATTCAACTAATTTTGATGAATATAGCGAAAAGATGAGCGATAATCTTATAAGGGTTACTGCGATTAACAAGGATGTTGAGGCTGCAGATTTAGCTGTACAGGAATCTCAAGGAAAGCTTGATGAAATTCTTGCTGAAATTGAGGATCGTAAGGCTAAAATGACAAGATTGAGCGAGGATGTAAGCTCTTTTGCAGAAAAAAATGCCGAAAACCGTAAGCTTTATGATGAGGCAACCCAAAGATTAGAGGCTTATGAAAAGGAAAGAGAAAAGCTATTTATTCTTGAGCAACAAATTGAGCAAAAGAGAAACGAATTAAATCTAAAGAGCAAGGAAATTGCTTCAAAGAAGGAAATCATTGCTCGTTCTCATGGTGCTAATGAAATCAAGCTTGAGCAATTGAATGTTGAGCTTGAAAAGATGAGAGATAAGCTTAAGCTTGATTACGAGCTTGAGCCAAGCGATGCGTTGGCATTAGGCTATCCTGAGGTTACTGAAAAGAATAGAAAGGATGTTCTCGCTGAGGTTAACGAGTGCAGACAAAGCATTCGTGCATTGGGCTCTATCAATACAAGTGCTATTGAGGAATATAAAGAGGTTAAGGAGCGTTACGATTTCTATCAAGCTCAATTTACTGACCTTGAAAAGGCAAAGGCAGATGTCCTTGCTATTATTGAGAAGCTCGAAACTGAAATGAAGGAGCAATTTGTTACTGCATTTAATGCGGTTAATGAAAACTTTGATCAGGTATTTAAGGAGCTTTTCGGCGGTGGACACGCAGAGCTTATTCTTGATAATCCAGAGGATGTTTTGAATTGTGGAATAGAGATAAAGGCGGCGCCTCCTGGCAAGGTTATTAAGAGCCTTATGCTTCTTTCAGGAGGAGAGCAGTCATTTGTAGCTATCGCGTTGCTATTTGCTATTCTTAAGGTAAATCCAACGCCATTCTGTATTTTTGATGAGATTGAGGCTGCGCTTGACGAGGTCAATGTAACCAGATTTGGACAATACATAAAGCGTTATTCACACCAAACACAATTTATAGTCATCACTCATAGAAGAGGTACTATGGAAATCGCAGACAGACTTTATGGTGTTACTATGCCACAGAAGGGTATTTCTAAGGTTCTTACTATGGATGTTGACGATGTTGGTAAGGAATCAATACTTGAAGCAAAAAATGCTAAATAATTAGGAGAAATCAATGTCTTTTTTTGAAAAACTTAAAAAAGGATTACAAAAAACTAAGAATGCGCTTTTTAAGCCGTTTGCAGACCTATTTAAGAGCCTTCGTAAGGTCGATGAGGACCTTATGGAGGAGCTTGAGGAAATCCTTATTTGCGCCGATGTTGGAGCTACAACCACCGAGATTATTCTTGATAGGCTTCGCGAGCAAATTAAGGAGAAGAAAATTAAGGATTCCAACGAGGTTAAGGAAGAGCTTCGCGCTATTATGCTTGAAATGATAGGTGAGGGCGGAGAAATCAATTATTCAAAGGAAATGACTGTAATTCTTATCATTGGAGTTAATGGAGTTGGTAAGACGACATCTATTGGTAAAATTGCATATTCATTAAAAAAGGCTCACAAGAAGGTTGTTGTTGCAGCTGCTGACACCTTTAGAGCAGCTGCAATTGACCAACTTGAGGTTTGGACTAAGAGAGCTGGAGTTGACCTTGTAAAGCATACAGAGGGCTCAGACCCCGCTGCTGTTGTTTTTGATGCCATAAATGCTGCGAAAAAGCGAGGAGCGGATGCTTTAATTGTTGATACAGCAGGAAGACTTCACAATAAGAAAAACCTCATGGATGAGCTTGCGAAGATTGACAGAGTTATAACAAGAGAGCTTCCAAATTCTACAAGAGAAACCTTGCTCGTGCTTGATTCTACAACTGGACAAAACGCTGTAAATCAAGCAAAGGAATTTAAAAATTCCGCAAATATTACAGGACTTATATTAACAAAGTTTGACGGCACTGCTAAGGGTGGAATAGTATTCTCAATTAAAAATGAGCTTGATATTCCAGTTAAATTTATCGGTGTTGGTGAGCAGATTGATGATATGGAGAAGTTTGACGCAAACGAATTTATCGATGCGTTATTTGAGTAATTATGATTGAGATTGTACTTGCATCAAGAAACAAGAAAAAAATATCCGAGTTTCAAGTGCTTTTAGAAAAGGCATTTGAGGGTAAAATTAAGGTTTTGTCCTTAGATGACATAGGCTTCCACGGAGAAATAGCCGAGCATGGCGAAACCTTTGAGGAAAATGCCATTGAAAAGGCAAGTGTGCCCGCATCGTATGGCTACATCGGCTTTGCTGATGATTCAGGACTGTGCGTTGATGCGCTTGGCGGTGCACCTGGGGTATATTCTGCACGATATTCTGGCGGAGATGACGAGGACAACAATGACCTTCTTTTGAAGGAGCTTGAGGACAAGGATGACCGTTCTGCAAAATATGTTTGTACAATTGCGTGCGTTTTTCCAAACAAATCGAGTGATAATTTTGTCGTTCGCGGAGAATGTCACGGAAAAATATTAACCGAAAGACACGGAACAGCAGGCTTTGGTTATGACCCACTATTTTTCTATGAGCCATTTAATAAAACCTTTGCAGAGGTTGAGCTTTCGAAAAAGAATGAGGTAAGCCACAGGGCTGTTGCTGTAAAAAAATTTATAGAAAAGCTTTCACAGGTATTAAACGATGACAAGTAAACAAAGAGCATATTTAAAAGGCTTAGCCTCTGACCTTGAAACCATTTTCCAAATAGGAAAGGGCGGAGTTACTGATGAAATTTGCCATCAGCTTTATAACGCTTTAGAGGCAAGAGAGCTTATAAAAATAAAAAATCTTGAAACCTGTCCCACCTCTGTAAAGGAAACAGCGGAGCTTATTGCTAAGGGAACGGGTGCCGAGGTTGTACAGACTATTGGTATGAAGATAGTTTTATTTAAAGCCTCAACCATTGAGAAAAATAGAAAAATCGATTTGAGCAAGATAAGATGAAGATAGGCATTTATGGTGGTACCTTTGACCCACCTCATAATGGGCATGTTCATGCTTGCAAGTGCTTCTATGATGCATTTGAAATGGACAAGCTTTATATAATTCCTACGGCTATTCCGCCACACAAAACGCGTTCATCAAGCGTAAGTGGTGAGCTGCGCCTTGAAATGGCAAGGCTTGCGTTTGCTGATATTGGAAATGATATAGAATTTAGCGATATTGAGCTAAAAAGAGCAGGAAAAAGCTACACAAGAGATACAATAAAGTATTTTGTTGATAGTGGTGCAGATGAAATTTTGCTTCTTTGCGGAACTGATATGTTTGTCACATTTGATGAGTGGTATGATTTCACATATATTTTCGATAATGCAATAATTGTTTGTATGCGCAGAGAAAATGACGAGCATTATGGTGATTTAATCGAGAAAAAATGTGCTGAATATAGGGAAAAGTATAATGCAAGGCTTGAATTTATTGATGCGTCGCCTATTGAGATTTCATCAAGCGATATAAGAGAGCATATTGATGACGAAAAAAGCAAGTCAAGCATTCCTGAGGCAGTTTACGATTTCATTAAGGAAAGAGGCTTATATAAATGAAAATAGAGGAAAGAAACGCACTTTTAGATGTTTTAAAAGGAATGCAGAAGCCTCATCGATTTGAGCATACATTAGGTGTAGAAAGGGAAGCTGTTGAGCTTGGAAAAATTTTTATTCCTGATAAGCTTGAAAAGCTGTCGCTCGCTGGACTTTTACACGATATTACAAAGGATTTTTCTACTGAAAAGCAGATTGAATTATGCAATGAATATGGAATAGAGCTTGATAAATATATTGCTCCAAAGCTTTTACATGCCAAAACAGGTTGTGAATTTGCTAGAAGATATTTTGGCAATAAAATAGTTGATGATGAAATATACTCGGCAATTTATTATCATACAACTGGAAAGGCACAAATGAGCTTGTTTGAGGCAATTGTTTATCTTGCAGATTATATCGAGGAAAATAGAACCTTTGCAGACTGCGTAGAATTAAGAAAATATTTTTACGATAATATAGGCAAGGCACATTCGTATGAAGATAAATTAGAGGTTCTTTGTAACACGCTTATTTTATCATTTGATATGACAATTAGAAATTTGCTTGACGAGGGCAAGGTAGTAGATTTTTACACTATGAGCGCTCGAAATTACCTCATAATAAATGAAAAGAATTTAAAGTGGAGGAAATAAATGGAAAATATTTTGAAAATTAAAGAGGGTTGTCTTCAAGGTGCAACCTCGCAAGAGGTAGCAGAGCTTGCAGTTAAAATTCTTGATAGCAAGCTTGCATCAGAGATAAAGCTCTTGAAAATAGATGCAAAAACAGTAATTGCAGATTACTTTGTTATTTGTACAGGTAATTCTTCTACACAAATTAAAACTCTTGCGGACGAGGCTGAGTATAAGCTTGGAATTGCGGGAGTTGCGGATGTAAGGCTCGAGGGAAGCGCTTCCGATGAGTGGAAGGTTGTTGACTGCAAGGATGTAATTATTCATATCTTCTCACCTGACGCAAGAGATTTTTATAAGCTTGACAGGTTATGGGCAGATTGTGAAGAAATAGATATAAATAAAATTTTGAATTCTTAATACAGAGGGAAACAAGATGACATACGATTATTTATCAATTGAAAAAAAGTGGCAGGAGTACTGGGAGAAAAATCAAACCTTCAAAACAGATGTTTGGGACTTTTCAAAGCCTAAATTTTATGCGTTGGATATGTTTCCATATCCATCAGGAGTAGGTCTTCACGCAGGTCACCCAGAGGGATATACTGCTACTGATATTGTGTCAAGAATGAAGAGAATGCAGGGCTATAATGTTCTTCACCCTATGGGCTATGACTCATTTGGACTTCCTGCGGAGCAGTATGCTGTAAATACTGGTAATCATCCTAACGGATTTACTCAAGAAAACATTAAGACATTTTCTAAGCAGCTCAAGGAGCTTGGCTTCGACTATGACTGGAGCAAGATGATAGCTACAAGCGATCCTGAATTTTATAAGTGGACACAATGGATTTTCAAGCAGCTTTATCTTGATGGCTATGCACAGTATATAGATATGCCTGTAAACTGGTGCGAGGAGCTTGG
>JAFTIV010000183.1 GCA_017456685.1 Clostridia bacterium
TGCCATATTTGGGTGAATCATTCCTGAGCCCTTAGCAATTCCGCCTATTTTGCACTCCTTACCATCAACCTCAAAGCTTACAGCAATTTCCTTAAGCTTTGTATCGGTTGTCATAATTCCCTCTGCGGCATCCTCGCTATTGTCACCAAGCTCACTAATGAGAGTCGGGATAGCAGAAACGATATGAGTAATATCAAGAGGCTGACCGATTACGCCTGTTGATGCAACAACGACATCGGTTTTATCAATTTTAAGTGCGCTTGCAAGAGCCTCACAGGTCTTTTCTGCTACCTCTATGCCATCTGCGTTACAGGTGTTCGCGTTTCCGCTATTACAAATAATCGCCTGCGCGTAGCCGTCCTTTATATTTTCCTTAGTAACTGCAAGAGGTGCGCCCTTTACCTTATTTGTGGTATAAACACACGCGGTGCTTGCCTTGCACTTGGAATATATGAGGGCAAGGTCCTTTTTAGATTTATTCTTTCTTATTCCGCAATGCACTCCGCTTGCTGTAAAGCCCTGCGCAGCGCATACGCCACCATTGATAAATTCCATAGCTTCTCCTAATTGCTTCAAATTTCTAATGTTGTTGTTTTTTCGCAGCCGAGCTTTATATTCAAGCATTCAACTGCCGCGCCTGATGCGCCCTTGCCAAGGTTATCGTATCTTGCAACGAGAATAATTCTATCGTCATTACCATAGACCTCAATAGACATTGAGTCCTTTCCTGCAAGGCTTACAGATGAGAGGAAGCCCGCCTCGTCGTTTGCATCGTTATACGAGATAATTGGCGAATTATAAAGGTCCTTATATATTTTTTTAATATCTTCTATTCCGCCATAGCAAAGCTGCTCCTTGAAAAGAGGCACTGTTACCTCCATTCCCGAATAAAAGTCACCAACGATTGGGCAGAATACAGGCGCCGTTTCAAGTCCTGTAATCTTTACCATTTCTGGTATATGCTTATGCTTTTGAGCGATGCCGTATTGTCTTGGTCCATCAAGAAGAGGATTTCTTTCCTCCGCCTCGTAATCGGCAATCATACCCTTTCCGCCACCGCTATAGCCTGTTAAGGAATGAGCTGTAAGAAGCGCTTCCTTTGAGAGAATTCCACTCTTAATAAGCGGATAAACAAGTGCGATAAAGCCACTTGCGTGACAGCCAGGAACTGCTATACGCTTGCTCGCTTTTATTTTGTCCTCAAATTCCACACCAAGCTCGGCAAAGCCATATGCCCAGTCGGGAGTTGTTCTATGTGCGGTAGAGGCATCAATTACAACGACGCTTTCGTTTTCTATCATTGATACAGCCTCTATTGCTGCTGCGTCGGGCAAGCAAAGGAAAACGACATCCACGCTATTAAGCATTTGCTTTCTTGCATCAGGGTCCTTTCTTAGCTCCTCGGGAAGAGATAGAATTTCAACATCGTCTCGCGCACTAAGCCTTTGCTCAATACGCAAGCCTGTTGGGCCCGACTTACCATCTATAAAAATTTTAGTTTTTTTCATTTCAAAAGTCCTTCGACATATTTAATTTGCTCATTTACCGAGTCGTAGCCTGTGCCACCCTTTGATATTCTCTTTCTTATGCAGGTTTCAAGCGAAATCTCATCATAAAGATCGGTATCAAAGATTGGGGAGTGCTCCTTGTATTCCTCAAGCGAAAGCTCATCAAGGGCTTTGTTCTCCTTAACGCATTTGCCAACAATTGTGCCGACGATTTTATAAGCGGTTCTAAACGGAATACCGCGCTTTGTAAGATAATCGGCAAGGTCGGTTGCGTTGATAAAGCCCTTTTTTGAGGCATTATACATATTTTCCTTAAGAGGCTTCATTGTCGCTATCATAGGAATGAATACCTGTAGGCATTTTTTAACGGTTTCTGTGCTATCAAAGATAGCCTCCTTGTCCTCCTGCATATCCTTGTTATATGCTAGAGGAATTCCCTTAAGCATTGTAAGAGTTGCCATAAGGTTTCCGTAAACTCTGCCTGTCTTTCCTCTTACAAGCTCTGCCATATCGGGATTTTTCTTTTGAGGCATAATTGACGAGCCTGTTGTGTAGGCATCATCAAGCTCAACGAATTTAAACTCCCAGCTTGACCAAAGGATTATTTCCTCGCTGAAGCGAGAAAGGTGCATCATTATCGTCGAGAACTCACTCTCAAGCTCTATGCAGTAGTCTCTGTCGCTAACTCCGTCGATTGAGTTCATACAAACTCCATCAAAGCCAAGCGCCTCAGCAACCATATCACGATTTGTTGGGTAGGTTGTGCCAGCGAGTGCACACGAGCCAAGGGGCGAGTAATTCATTCTTGCCAAGGCATCCTCGAGCCTTGTGATGTCACGAAGAAGCATCATACAGTATGCAAGAAGGTGATGTGCGAAGGTTATAGGCTGTGCCCTTTGAAGATGAGTGTAGCCAGGCATTATCGCATCGGTGTTAGCCCTTGCCTGCTCAAGAATTACGCCTATTAGCTCCTTAAGCATTGCGATAATGTCGGTTACCTCGTCGCGCATATAAAGTCTTAAGTCGAGCGCAACCTGATCGTTACGGGAACGGGCAGTATGTAGCTTCTTGCCCGTGTCCCCTATTCTTTTTGTAAGCTCTGCCTCGACAAACATATGTATGTCCTCGGCATTATCATCAAATGCGAGCGTTCCGTTTACGAGGTCATCAAGAATTGAGGCAAGCCCCTCGGTGATTTGACCGAGCTCCTCTGCTGTAAGGATACCAACCTTACAAAGCATGGAGGCGTGCTCCATTGAGCCTCTTATGTCCTGCTTATACATTTTTTTATCGAAATGAATTGAAGAGTTGAAATCGTCTGCGACCTTATCGAGCGCCTTATCAAATCTTCCCGCCCACATTTTATCCATAGTAAAATTCCTTATTATTTCTTGTTATTTTTTGCGTTAACCTGCGCTTGAACCTTGATTGGAAGTCCAAAGAGGTTGATAAATCCAGCGCTATCAGCTTGGTTATATACATTGTCCTCACCGAAGGTTGCGATTTCCTCCGAGTAGAGTGAGTAGTCGCTCCATGCGCCAGCCTTAATCATATTGCCCTTATAGAGCTTAATCTTAACCTTACCTGTAACGCTCTCTTGAGTCTTATCAACGAATGCACTAAGAGCCTCACGAAGTGGTGTGTACCATTGTCCGTTATATACGAGCTCTGCAAAGGTGATTGAGAGCTTTTGCTTCTCGTGCATTGTCATTTTGTCAAGGCAAAGGGTCTCAAGGTAGTTGTGTGCGAAGTAAAGGATTGCTCCACCTGGGGTTTCATATACACCACGACACTTCATACCAACAAGACGGTTCTCTACGATATCGAGAAGTCCTATACCGTTTTCTCCGCCAACCTTGTTAAGTGCAAGAATGATGTCCTTAGCACTCATCTTCTCACCATTGAAGGCAACAGGAATACCCTTTTCAAAGTCAAGTGTGATATAGGTAGGTACATCAGGAGCCTGAAGTGGAGATACGCCCATTTCAAGGAAGCCCTTCTTCTCGTACATTGGCTCGTTGCCTGCATCCTCAAGGTCAAGTCCCTCGTGGCTAAGGTGCCAAAGGTTCTTATCCTTTGAGTAGTTGGTTTCACGATTTATCTTAAGAGGAACATTGTGAGCCTCTGCATACTCGATTTCCTCCTCACGGGACTTGATTGTCCACTCACGCCAAGGAGCGATGATTGGCATATTAGGTGCGTAAGCCTTTATAGCAAGCTCGAAACGAACCTGATCGTTGCCCTTACCTGTACAGCCGTGACAAATTGCATCAGAACCCTCAGCAAGTGCAATCTCTGCAAGTCTCTTTGCGATGAGTGGACGAGAAAATGATGTGCCGAGCATATATTCCTCGTAA
>JAFTIV010000184.1 GCA_017456685.1 Clostridia bacterium
ATAGAGCCGAGGAAAATATACATTCCATATGGCTTTTTCTCGATAAGAGCAAATATAGGTCTTAGCGCAAATATAAGCGTCAGTGCAATTCCAACCGATACAAGCACATCAAGCGGTGTGTGTACACCAAGATACATACGAGAAAGAGGCACAAGCACGCAAAGAGCAATAGCTGTAATTCTAACCCATTTCTTGCGATAAAGATACGCACAGGAGCCAAATGTGCCAACTGAGCTTTGAGTATGTCCGCTTGGAAACGAGTAGCCAGTTGCCGCCTCGCGCGCACTCTCTACAATAGTAAACGACGGGTCCTTAACCCAAGGGCGTTCAATCCTAAACACAAGCTTTAAGAATTGATTTATAATAGTGCCAATAAAGCCAACGCTCAAGACATAATAGCCGTCGCGCTTTGAAACGCACCAAAAGATGAAGATTGCAACCGCCATAAACGCAGTTTCATCGCCAAGATATGTAATAGCGGAAAAGAAGAAATCAAGCACAGGGTTGCGAATGCCCTCAAGAAGCCTTAAAAATCCCATTTTGTTACCTCGCTTTAACTAATTCTATGTAATATTTTAATACGAACTCGCGCAAAAATCAAGGATTATATTGACAAACGAGAAAAAAACCTCTAAAATTAACTTGTAAATGACAAATTTCAAAAAGGAGAGCAGTATGGAAGGGTGGATATGGCTGAATAGCGAGATGTTTCCCGATTATGCCTCAGGCGATAAATTTTGCATAGCAGAGCTCGTAGGAACGCATGAGATAAAAAGCGACACTCCCCTCACTATAAGGGTGTGTGCAAGCGCAAGATATATGCTTTATGTAAACGATGAATTCATCGGCAGAGGACCTGTCAGCGCAGGACTTGATTACTTTGAAATGCTCGCAACCACGCTTTATTACGATGAATATACAATAAGCACAAGCACACAGGTGAAAATAAGAGCACTTGTTACCTCTGCTGATACTGCAATGTGTGAGCGCTCGTGCGGTAAGGCGGGGCTTTATCTTGATCTTTTCCAAGATGGTGAAAAAATTGCCGAGGCAGACTCCTCGTGGCTTGCTCGCCCGCTTGCTGAGAGAGTAGATATATGCTACACTGACTACACAAGGGCACAATATGAGCTTGCACCCGTGTGCGTGCTTGAGCCGATTTGTAAGCTGGAAAAATCACCGCTTGAGCCACTTTTTGAAAGCGAGCTTTCCCCGATAAGCTTTGACAAAATAAGCTTAAAAAGCCCCACTGGGTGCGCTGTTTTCGATAAAATCTACTCCGCATATCCCGAAATTTCGTTAAAATGCGACGGACGCGTGCGTGTTTTGCTTGAATTTGCAGAAATAGACGGAATAGGCATTTTTAAAGAGGAATTTGTCGCAAGCGCCGATATAGTTCATACCTCGCCAAGAATGCGCGCGATAGGTCAGGTGAAAATCACCCTTGAGCCGTGCGAGGCATCATATGCCGAGATAGATAGCGTGAAAATTATAAATAGCATCTATCCCGTAAAGAACGAAACAGGCTTTAAATCAAGCGACGAGCTGATTGATAAAATATACGATTTATGCATACATACCCTCAAAAATTGCCGTCGCGACCTTCACCTTGACTCGCCAACCCACCAAGAGCCTCTTGCTTGCACGGGCGATTACCTTATTCAGTCGCTTATGGAGCATTTTAATATGCACGACCCCACCCTTAGCGCCTTTGATATTCTGCGTACCGCAAAAATTCTTGAACGCAATGACGGGGTAATGTTCCACACAAGCTATAGCCTTATGCTTCCACAATGGCTACACGATTATTATCTATACACAGGTGATAGCTCGCTCGTTTATAAGTGTCAGGGCGCGCTTGATGTGCTTCTTAAGCGCTTTGAGAGCTATGTAGGCGAAAACGGCTTGCTTGAGCGCGCACCAAATTATATGTTTGTTGACTGGATTTTGCTTGACGAGAACGGAAAAAGCACAGATCCCGCAAATATGATGAACCATGGTGGCTTCAAGGGCTTTAGCCTTCATCATCCGCCAAAGGCACTTGGTCAAGCCGTGCTTTGTATGCTTTACTATAACGCACTCATGAAATGTGCCGAGCTTTATGAGATTATCTTAGAGCCCGAAATGATAGGCGTGTGCTTTGATAAGGCATACGCACTAAAGGAAGAAATAAACACCCTTCTTTTCGACACAGAGCGCGCCCTTTACCTTGGCGGGCTTAATACGCCAAACGCAATCCCGTCGAGTGATTGGCTACCTGAAAACACAGACACAAGGTACTACCTAAAGCAGGCAAATGTCCTTGCTGTGCTTTACGATATTGCACCGCGAGAAATGCGCACACATATTCTTGAATATGTCCTAAAGGATTTGAAAAAGGAAGAAATGCAACCATATTTTTACTACTTCCTCTTAGAGGCGCTTATCAAAACGGACCTCTTTGAAAAATATGGTCTTGACCTTATAAGGCGCTACGGTAGTCTTGTTGAAAAATGCGACAAGGGGCTTTGCGAGGCTTGGGAAAGCTTCCC
>JAFTIV010000185.1 GCA_017456685.1 Clostridia bacterium
CATTCTTTTTCCAAGGAATCCGCCGAGCTTTCCAGAAGAGAGCTGCTTCATCATCTTTTTCGTTTGCTCAAATTGCTTTAAAAGCTTATTTATATCCTCAACAGTAGTTCCGCTACCCTTAGCAATTCTTTTCTTGCGAGAGGAATTTATAATGTCGGGATTGATGCGTTCCTTTTTGGTCATCGAAAGGATAATAGCCTCTGTCTTTACGAGCATACTCTCGTCGATTTTAGCATCCTTTGCAGCGCCAGTATTCATTCCAGGAATCATTCCCATAATGCTTTCAAGAGAGCCCATTTTCTTAAGCTGTGCAAGCTGTTCAAGGTAATCTGTGAGAGTAAATGTGCTATCTCTCATTTTCTTTTCAAGCTCCGCAGCCTTCTTTTGATCAAATGCTTCCTCAGCCTTTTCAATCAAGGAGAGAACATCTCCCATGCCAAGTATTCTTGATGCCATTCTGTCGGGGTAGAAGGGCTCGATAGTATCAAGCTTTTCTCCAGTTCCAACAAACTTAATAGGCTTTCCGGTTACATATCTTACAGAAAGAGCAGCACCACCACGGGTATCTCCATCAAGCTTTGTAAGAACAACACCAGAGATTTCAAGCATTTGATTGAAGCTTTCCGCTACATTTACAGCATCTTGACCAAGCATTGCATCGACTACTAAAAGAATTTCAGTAGGAGAGAGTGCACTCTTAATGTCCTGAAGCTCCTTCATAAGAACCTCATCAATATGCAATCTACCAGCGGTATCAATAAATACCATATCGTGACCGTGCTTTTTAGCATAATCAAGCGCATTTTTAGCGATTGATACAGGCTTTTGATTTTTCTCCTCAGCATAAACAGGAATGTCAAGCTTTTCGCCAACAATCTGTAATTGCTTAATAGCAGCAGGACGATACACGTCACAAGCCACAAGAAGAGGATTTTTGCCTTGTTTTTTATAAAGTCCAGCAATCTTACCACTGTGAGTAGTTTTACCGGCACCCTGCAAGCCTACCATCATAACAACAGTTGGTGGCTTCGAGCTGATTTCAAGCTTTGCTTGAGTAGAGCCCATAAGATTTATCAATTCTTCATTGACAATTTTTACAATTTGTTGAGCAGGCAAGAGGCTTTCAAGCACCTCGGCACCTACCGCACGCTCCGAAACAGTATTGATAAAGCCCTTAACAACCTTAAAGTTAACGTCAGCCTCAAGAAGAGCAAGCTTTATTTCACGCATACCTTCTTTAACGTCAGCAGGAGTAAGCTTACCCTTGTTACGAAACTTTTTAAAAGCATTAGCTAGCTTATCCGCTAAGGTTTGAAACATCGCCATAGTAAACCTCCTATTTTAGTCCGCAAGCTCCTTAATTTGCTCAATTAAAGCAATAATTTTTGCAGAAATCTCTTCATTATTTATATGTCGAGATATTTCTTCAAGCTCACTTGCGATTTTGGATGATTTTTCTTGTACAGAAGAGAAGCGCTCAGCCAAATGAAGCTTTTCTTCCATATTTATAAGTATATTTTCGCCCTTTTTAAGCACACTACGCACACCTTGACGAGAAATATCATAATTATCAGCAATCTCAGCCAAGGAAAGGTCATCGTTGTAATAAAAATCAAGCATATCCTTTTGGCGCTCGGTAAGAATATCGCCATAAAAATCAAGCAAAAGCGAGATATTAAGGTTTTTCTCAAACATAAAAAGCCTCCAAAAGTATGTAAATCAAATTACTTTACACAGTATATCATACAAGAATCATAATGTCAAGTATTTTTTTAAATTTCTAAATTTTTTTATAATAATAGAGAAGGCACCCCTATGAAAACTTAATGTGGTAAACAAATAATGCACGAAATTGTCAGTACAAAATCGTGCATTATGTTATAATTCGAATTATCATTCAAGTTGTATTCAATTATTCCACCAAATCCTAAAGATAAATTTACAAAACTTAACTATAGCAAAACAGAGAATCGAAAAAACAATAATAGAAAGTAAGACAGCAATAATAATAAGCAAAATAGTAGTGAGCATAAAAAAACCTCAATAATATAAATTTTTGCTCATTATATCACTTTTCGGTTTTTCTGTCAATTGCTTTTTAATGCATTTATAGTAAAAAGCATACCAAGTATAATAAACATTTTCAAAATAAGGAAAACTAACTTTGTTCATTTCTCGATTCTTTCAAGGTCCCGAGTTACAATAGCGCAGATCTCTATATACCGATTATTCAATATCTCTAATTATACAAAATGCAAATTTTATATAATTTAGAGAATAGCTCAAACCCGCTATATAGGCGGTTTTTTAATTTTTAGCTTATTTTTCTATTTATTATTATATATTTTCCGCTGTTATCATTTCAAATATAATTTATTGTGCCTACATCGATACAAAAAACAAAAAACGCTATTTTAAAAGCGTTTTTCAATTTTTTATAATTTTGTCTAATTAAATTATGCATTAGAAAATGAAATCAAAAAATCTTTTTCAAAATTTTTGCTCATTATGATATCTTCATAGAAATGACAAAAAATAATCGTGTTTTCACGAGGTGTTATTTTTTCGCATTTTATAACCGTTCTTGAAAACGGCAAAATTTTTATTTGTTTTGATGCAAACCCCTAAATGATAAAAAATTTTTAAAGCCTTATTAAAGCAACTTATGTATTATCTGTTTTTTTCTCAAATAAATATTTTCTTTTGGTGGCCTCGCCACCTCTTAAATGTCTTTCCCTTTTATTAACTGCCAAAACCTTCGCGACCTCTTTATGGAGGAAAAGATTTATTTTGTATAATTTATCCGTGAGATCCTTATGCACAGTAGATTTGCTTATTCCAAATTTTTTTGCAGTATCTCTTACGGTTGCTTGATTATCTATTACATACATTGCCATTTTTTCACATCTTTCCTCAATGCTTGAAAAATATATCATATTTTCTCCTAATATTTATAAAAATAATATCAATATGATATATATTAAAAAAAGCCGCAAAATATGCGGCTTTTCTTTAATTTTCAAACTTGAATACAGTTGTATAATTATATAACTCCCCAACATCAAGCTCACAGGAAATAAAGCTCGGCTGATTTGGCGCATCTGGTGCGTGCTGTGTTTCAAGACAAATTCCACAACGTTTAACCTGCTTAACACCATTTTTAAATGGTGGATCGCTTGGATTTATACAGTTACCTGCGTAAATTTGAACGCAAGGCTGATTTGTATAAGCCTTCATAGCTCTTCCAGATACAGTATCTCTAAGGGTTGCAAAATGCTTGATTTCTCCATTTGTATTAAGAATAAAGTTATGATCATA
>JAFTIV010000186.1 GCA_017456685.1 Clostridia bacterium
AAGGAGAAAAATATGAAATTTGAAATTATTAAAAATCAATTTGTAAGAGATGGCGAGCCCGTAAAGCTAATCTCAGGCGCTGTCCATTATTTTAGAAATATGCCTGACACCTGGCGCGACATTTTCAAGAAAATGAGAGCTATGGGTCTTAACTGCGTTGAAACCTACTGCGCGTGGAATATGCACGAAAAGAAAATAGGAGAGTTTGACTTCTCGGGAAATCTTGACATTAGACGCTTTGTCGAGATTGCAAGCGAGGAGGGGCTTATGGCAATTGTGCGCCCCGGACCATACATTTGTGCCGAATGGGAGTTTGGTGGCCTTCCTTGGTGGCTTCAAACGCTTGAGGATATGGAAATTCGTTGCTCTAACCCTATTTATATGGAGCATTTTGAGAATTACCTCTCTCATCTTTTCGACCAAATCCGTCCCCTTCTCTGCACAAATGGCGGACCTATAATTATGCTTCAATGCGAGAATGAATACGGCTACTATGGAGATGATAAGGATTATTTGAATAGCCTTTACGGCATCTATCGCAAGCACGGAATTGATGTTCCTCTTTTCACCTCCGATGGCACAAGCGAGGAGAATTTGCTTGACGGAACAATTGACGGCTGTCTTGCAACGCTCAACTTTGGCTCAAGGGTTGAGGACAATTTCCGCGCACACGACAAGCTATTTCCCGATGCTCCTAAAATGTGTATGGAGATGTGGAACGGCTGGTTTGATGCATGGGGCGACGGCTTCCATCACACAACAAGCGCACAGGACTATGCAAGGGTAGTTGACGATATGCTCACCCGCGGAAGCCTTAATATGTATATGTTCATCGGTGGCACGAACTTTGGCTTTACAAGTGGTGCTAACCACTACGACAAGTTCAAGCCAGATGTCACAAGCTACGATTACGATGCTATGCTCACGGAGTGTGGCGATGTTACAGAAAAATATATGGCGGTGCGCGAGGTAATTAAAAAGCACATCGGCAAGGAGCTTGAGCCTATTCCTGCTAACAGAGAAAAGCGCGCCTACGGCAAGATAATGCTCACACAGAGTGGCGGATTTTTTGATAATCTTAACAATTTGTCTAAGCCTATCTTCTCTAATGTTCCAAGATGCATGGAGCATTATGGTCAGGGCTACGGCTACATTGCATATACGACCACGCTAAATCGCGATTACAAAAACACTCCTATTCAGTTTGCTGACCTTGGCGACAGAGCTCTTATTTACATAAACAGCACCTTGAATGGTATAGTTTATGTGAACGATGACGAGCTTAAGACGACCATAAACGCAAAGGCTGGCGACACTCTAACTATATTAGTTGAAAATATGGGCAGAGCTAACTTTGGTCCTAAGATGATGCGCAAAAAGGGAATTGCCGGCAGATGTCTGCTTGGAAACAATATAATTAACTTCCACTGGAATGTATATCCACTTCCTATGGACAATCTCGATAGCGTTGTCTATGGTAAGGCATTTGACGAGCCCAGTGGCTTTTATAAGGGTAATTTCACCATCGACAAGGCGTGTGACACCTTCCTTTATCTTGATAATTTCAAAAAGGGCTTTGTCACAGTCAACGGCTTTAACCTTGGCAGATATTGGGAAATAGGCCCTCAAAAAAGCCTTTATGTTCCTGCCTCGCTTCTTAAGGAGGGAGAGAATGAGATTGTCGTGTTCGAGAGCGACGGCTTGAAGGGCGAGCCCTGTGTTGAGCTTAAGGACTTCCCGACTCTACAATAAATCGCTATGGCATAAAAATAGCAGGCACTGCGGTGCCTGCTGTTTTTTGTGTGTGGAATTAAATTCCGTAGATGCGTACAATTCTTTCACCCTTATATCTTTTGGGATACTCTGTGTCGATATAATCAGCCTCAAGCTTACCTATCTCATAGCTTCCTGAAACCTCGCCATAGGTTTGCGCCTCGACACCCGACTCTGTCCAAGCGTATCCGTTCCAGTAAATTGTTTCTCCGTTTTCCGTTGTTGCTGCAATGTACATATATTTTTCTCCTTTAAATCGTTCAAGCTCGTTGCTTATTATTTAAGAAACACCTCAATTACAGGCACAGGTGTGTCTGGCTTTACAGGTGGGATTTTGAATGCAACAAGGGTATCTGTCTGTGTTCTGCCCTCACTAAAGTGGTCAACGCTACCCTCTGTGTAGAGAATTTCGCTTCCGTCGTGAAGGAATTGTGCGTAGTCGATTTTTCCGCCAAGTCCATCAAATTCAAGGAATGCGTATGGGTATTCTACCAAGTGAATATAGAGGCGCTTTCCATCAAGGCTTTGGGTCAAGCGTGTGCCTCTTGGAGCGACAAATTCTGGCTCTGCCATTGTACAGCCATAAATTGAACGGCTGTTATATTTCATCCAGTCAGCATAAACCTTGAGTGCATCCTCTGCTCTTTTATCAAGATAGCCACGGTGAGTTGGTCCTACATTCATAAGAAGGTTTCCGCCGATGCATACGGTGTTTATGAGCATATCAATTAGCATCTTTGGCGATTTCCATGTTGACTCGTCACGATGATAGCCCCACGAGCCCGAGAAGGTTTGGCACGCCTCCCATGTAAGAAGCTCTCCCGTTTCCTTGTGAGTTACCCATTTCATTGGCTGATATTGCTCAGGTGTCCAAATGTCCTGCTCAAGGTCACAGCGGTTATCAATTATGATATTTGGCTGAAGCGCTCTTACTGTCTTTATAAGCTCGACCGACTCCCAGTCGTCCTTGCCCTTACCCTTCATCCACGCGGGGAATTTGGGGTCTGCGTTTGGATACGAGAAATCGAACCACATAATGTCGATTTGTCCGTAGTTTGTGAGAAGCTCTGTTACTTGGTCACGCATATATTTTGCGTATTTTTTCATATCGCGACCCTCGTTTTGCTTCTCTGCGTCCTCGTCGTAGCGTCTTGGGTGAATAGCATCTATTGTAAAATCAGGGTGATGCCAGTCGATAAGAGAATAATAGAAGCCTATTCTAATTCCCTCTGCGCGGAATGCATCAACGAACTCTCTCACAAGGTCGCGTCCTGCGGGGGTGTTTGTGCATTTGTAGTCCGTATATTTGGTATCGAACATACAAAAGCCCTCGTGGTGCTTTGTTGTAAGAATTGCATATTTCATTCCTGCAGCCTTAGCCTGTCTTGCCCATTCCTTAGCATCGTAAAGGTCGGGGTTAAAGTACTTAAAATACTTATCGTACTTCTCGTCTGTGATGCACTCGATGTGCTTAATCCACTCATTACGAGCAGGCATTGCATAAAGACCCCAGTGAATGAACATTCCAAAGCGGTCATGCTCGAACCATTCGGTGTCGGCAAGTGTTTTTCTTGTTTTGTAGCTTGACATAATTGTCCTCCAAAAATATATTTACCTTACCCTTATTCTATCATTTATATAGTATAAATTCAATATATTAGTGAAATTTTATACACTTTTATAGTATAAAAGCAATTACTTAAATATGTATAATAAATAACATCTCACAGCTAAAAGCAAGGGGACACAAAGATTGCGCCCCCTTCTTTTGCTTATTTACCCTGATTAAAGGGCTTGTAATTATAATCTATCTCGTCGAAGTACTCAAGGATTTTTTCAGCGGGAATTGAGTATGAGTTTGACGGCTTTCCCTGCTCATGAGCTGTGCCTGCGTAGTTTACGCCGATTAGCTGAAGGCTACTATCAACAAGAGCGCCACCACTTGAGCCGTTGTTAATATAGGCATCGTGGTGAAGTGTGTCAAAGGACACATTACACTCGGTAACATCCGAGTCGGTAATTGTTACTCTACCGTAATTTAGCACCTCGCCCATTGTGATGGTGTTAGGCTGACCCTGTGGCTGACCGAGGGAAACAACAAGCTCTCCCCTCTCGGCATTTTTTGACGCAACATCAAGGACCGTATATTGCTCACCGCTACTGAACTTAAGAAGCGCAAGGTCGTAGTTAGCGAGCGCGCTACCCTCAATAAGGGTTGCTTGATATTCGTTTCCTGAGTAGTCGGTTACATAGAACTTTCTGCCCGTTGAGTCGGCAGACATTTCCTTACTATAGACAACATGATTGTTTGTCAAAAGATAGTATTCTCCGTCCTTATAATCAATGATAACTCCGCTTCCGTTTGAAACTCCTGTTGTCACCTCAAAGCCGAAGCCCTTAGTTATATATTTAGTTGTAACGTATACATTCGCCTTAATTGCCTCTGTGCTTATAAGGTTTACAATCTCTGCGTGGTTAACATCTCCACATTCCTTGCAAATACCGCGCTCATAGCTGTGCGTTCCCTCGTCATTTATAAAGTTATCTATAAACTCATATCCGCAAACGCATATGTGGCGAGTATAGCCTCTGTTATTGCAAACGGGAGCTACAACAATCTCCTCAAAGCTATGCTGATGCTCACCAGTGCCTGACGAGGACTGAGTCGAGCTCGACACAGGTCCTGACGAGCCATTCTCGTCAACGCCATCAAACAAGGTGCACGAGGACATTGCAACGACAATAAACGCAAGAAGCAATGCTAATATTTTTTTCATAATATCTCCTTTATGCCAAGCTCTTACTGTGGTAAGAATTTAGCCACTATTCCATAAATGAGAAGCGCGCCTGTAATCACGGGAAGAATAAAGCGCATATAGACCTTCATCCATTTTTGCACCTTTAAGCCCTTACCCTGATTTGCCTCCTCCATAAACTTATCAAAGCCCCAGCCGAACTTATTCGTACAGAAAATAACGAAGATAAGTGAGCCTGCGGGAAGAATGATATTACTTACAATGAAATCCTCAAGGTCCAAAACTCCCGAGCCTGCACCGAATGGCTGGAAGCCACTCCATACATTGAAGCCAAGCACGCAGGGGATTGAAAGAAGGAATAATGCAATTCCGTCAATTAAGCAAGATTTTTTCTTGCTCCAGCCAAACAAATCCTGTGTACAGGAAAGAATGTTTTGGAATACGGCAAGAATGGTTGAGAATGCCGCAAAGGTAAGGAACAGGAAGAAAAGCGCTCCCCAAAATCTACCCGCCGGCATATTTACAAAGATATTTGGAAGGGTTTCAAATATAAGACCAGGTCCTGCGGTTTGCGAAAGAACCTCGGCGGTTGAAAGCCCGTCTGTTTTCATATATGTGAAGAAGGCTGGGAAAATAATAAGTCCCGATGAGATTGCAACAACGGTATCAAGCACGGAAATTGTAACGCTCTCACCCATCAACGCCCTATCCTTATTTATAAAGCTACCAAAGATAGCCATTGAGCCCATACCAAGGCTCAGCGTAAAGAAGGACTGGTTCATTGCGGCAACGATGATATTTAAAAGTCCTATTTCCTTTACTCTTTCAAAATTGGGCAAAAGATAGAAGGACAAGCCCTCGCCCGCGCCCTCGAGCGTAAAGCTACGAATAACGAGCACGAAAATTAGCGCAAGAAGCGCAAGCATCATAACCTTAGTTACCTTTTCAAGTCCCTTTTGCATATTGAAGGAGCAAACAAGGAAGCCAAACACGACGACAATAGCCATAAACACAAGTAGCATCCAAGGATTTGCAAGCATCTCTGTATAAACGCCCGAAACCTCAACACTTGTTTTAATGCCGTCAAATTTGCCTGTTAGCATATAAATAAAATACTGTAGCATCCAGCCTGTGACTGAGGTATAGAACATCATCAGCAAAACATTACCTGCAAGGGAAACATAGCCGTGAATATGCCATTTATGTCCTGGCTTTTCAAGCTGCTGATAAAGCTTTACGGGGCTTTTTTGAGCAGCCCTACCCATTGAAAACTCCATTGTCATAATTGGAACACCAAATATGGCAAGGAATAGTAAATATATGATTACGAAAAGTCCGCCACCGTTTTGTGCGGCAACTGTTGGAAATCTCCAAACATTTCCTATACCAATAGCACAGCCTGCGCTTATAAGTATAAAGCCGAGACGGCTACCTAATTTTTCTCTTTCCATTATTCCTCGATTGACCTCTTTATCATTTTGTAATATTTAAGCCCAGTAAAGCCCGAGAACTCAAAGAGCTTACGAAAGCCGTGCGCCTCGTAAATCGCGATTGCAATGCTATTGTCGGCAAGGCAGTCAAGATAAACATCCTTGCTTGAATATTCGCCCTTGAGAATGAAATCAAGCATTGCACCTGCAACGCCCTGTCCGCGATACCTCTCGTCAACACAAAGGCACGCGATATAGTATCCGTCAGGATGAGTTTCCATAGGAATAAAGTATTCCTTCATAACGCTCTCAAACGCCTCGTCAATCTCTGCGTCTGCACCCGCCTCCTGAAATGCGTCAAAGAAGGCGCCTACATTGATGCTTATGGGTGATGGCGCTATTACCGAAATTCCAATAACCTCGCCGTTTAAAACGGCAACGCAAATGTTGTCTCTATTGTATATGGTGTCCGCATTTATCATATTTACAAGAATTTGCTTAGCAATGCTTGTGTTCTCTCCAAAGAAATGTGGGAAAATATAATTGTCGGTTTCGTATATAAGCTTGGTTACCTGCGAAAGGGTGTCCTCACTCGCAAGCTTTCTTACTTCTATATCCATAAAATCCTCTTAATTTATTTTTCTAATTTTGCATTTGATTATGCACAATACATTTAAATTATAACACACGCGAGGCAAATTGTCAATATTTATATATTTTTCTCACTTTATACATAACAAATGTTCATATGTTAATATGATAATAAGTATCAAAAATATCATTTTAGCGCCATTTCCAAGATTTTTGCTCGTTTTTTTGCAAAAAAATATTGATTATAAAAAAAGTGTGTGATAAAATATTTCTATAATTTTAATATTTAAGAGGTTCTTATGATAAGAATAGGTATTTACGGATATGGCAACCTCGGCAGAGGAATTGAGAGTGCCATTTCTCAAAATAGTGATATGGAGCTTGTTGCGGTTTTCACTCGTCGTGACCCTGCGAGCTTAAAAATAAACAGCGACGCAAGGGTTATGAGTGCAAGCGATGCTCTTTCTATGGTTGGCAAAATTGATGTTATGATTATTTGCGGTGGAAGCGCAACAGATTTGCCTATACAAACTCCAGAGCTCGCAAGGCATTTTAATGTAATTGATAGCTTTGATACACACGCTAAAATTCCCGAGCATTTTGACAATGTTGATGCAAGCGCCAAGGCGGGCTCCCACACAGCGATGATTTCAGTCGGCTGGGACCCAGGCATGTTCTCGCTCAACAGAATGTATGCAGGCGCAATTCTTCCCGAGGGCAAGGACTACACCTTCTGGGGCAAGGGCGTATCTCAGGGTCACTCCGATGCAATCCGCAGAATTGACGGAGTTGCCGATGCTAAGCAATACACAATTCCTGTTGACGAGGCGCTTACAAGCGTTCGCTCAGGCTCAAATCCTGAGCTCACAACAAGGCAGAAGCACACAAGAGAATGCTTTGTTGTGGCAAAGGAGGGGGCTGACCTTGCAAGAATTGAAAACGAAATCAAGACAATGCCGAACTACTTCGCCGACTACGACACAACCGTTCACTTCATCTCAAAGGACGAGCTTGACAAAAACCACTCTGGAATTCCTCACGGTGGCTTTGTAATTCGTAGCGGTGTCACCGGAAACGGCAACAAGCATATAATTGAGTACAGCTTAAAGCTTGATTCCAACCCCGAGTTTACAGCCTCGGTTATTGTTGCATATGCGCGCGCTGTTGCTCGCTTGGCAAGCGAGGGCTCATTTGGCTGTAAAACTGTTTTCGATATTGCGCCAGCATATCTTTCACCAAAAAGTAGCGCTCAGCTAAGAAAAGAGCTTCTATAAAGGAAAAGCCATCGCAATGATGGCTTTTCTTTTATGACAAAATTCGACCCTTGTGAATAGTATAGTAGCAGTAGCTGCTTGCGAGGTGAAAATTTTGAGCTTTGAAATTATTCGTGGAATTTTAATTCCCTTTATGGGCACATGCCTTGGTGCGTGCTGTGTCTTTTTTATGCGACGAGGAATTAGCGAGGGGGCAACGCGTGCACTAAATGGCTTTGCAGGTGGAGTTATGGTGGCAGCATCGGTCTGGAGCCTTTTAATTCCATCTATGGGTGCATCGTCGCATCTTGGCACGCTTGCATTCATTCCTGCGGTTGTCGGGCTGTTTTTGGGTGTTTTATTTCTTTTACTGCTTGACAAAACAATTCCGCATACTCACATAAACAACCAAAGCGAGGGACCGCGCTCTAAAATGGGCAAGCGCGCGCTTATGTTTCTTGCTATAACGCTTCACAATGTGCCAGAGGGCATCGCAATTGGTGTTGTTTATGCATCACTTGTGTCGGGGAGTGTCGATATTTCGCTTGCCGAGGCGCTCGCGCTCAGCGTTGGAATTGGAATACAAAACTTCCCAGAGGGGGCTATAATCTCTATGCCTCTTTGCGAGGACGCAGGAAAAGGGCGCGCGTTTATTTACGGTGTGCTTTCAGGCATTGTAGAGCCGATTGCAACTCTTTTGACAATTCTTATGGCAGAGCTTTTATTACCCGTTTTTCCGTATCTTCTAAGCTTTGCCGCAGGAGCGATGCTATTTGTGGTGGTTGAGGAGCTAATCCCAGAGATGACAAATGGCGACCACAAGGCGGACATTGGAACTAGAATGTTTACCCTTGGCTTTGCAATTATGATGTCGCTTGATGTAGCGCTCGGCTAAAAAAGCAACACCCTGTGTCAAAGCAGGGTGTTTTTTGTATAATTAAGGTCTTGTAGTTAGTATAAAACAAATTCATAAATATATTGCGCGGTTGTGAGCAATTGCTCCTCGCGCGTGATTTGAGCTACTCCGTCACCATCCTGCTCGCCATATGCGCCAAAGTATGCGTGATTTCCGCCCTCAATTATGTGCTCCTTAAGACCATTTGGCAGATTTTCTCTGTTTTTTTCATATTTTTCCATATTCAATACCCCGTCGCACGAGCCATAAATCGAGATAACCTCAAGCCCTGTGTCGCTAAGGTCTGTTGTTGAATAAGAGGCGAGAAGAATTACGCCCTTTATCTTATCGCTGTTTTTAGAGGCGTATGTAGATGCCATAGAGCCACCGAGAGAGTGTCCACCAACATACCAGCTATCAAGCTCGGGAAGCTCCTCTAAGAGCTTATCTGCCTTATTTGGGCTAAAGACCGCAAGGTTTGCTGGCATTTTCGCGATAACGCAAGCTATTCCGCGCTCATAAAGCAGTGACATAAGAGGAAGATAGGCTCGGTTTTCAACCTTTCCGCCCGGGTAAAATATGATACCCGTTGTCGCTCCCTCGGGCACAAGAAGCAGACTTCCATCGCCAAGCCTTTCTGGTGTATGCTCCGGCAAATATGCCAAAAGCGCGTCCTCGTCAGCCCTGTAAAAATCATTCAAATAGAATACGCAGGCGAGCAAAAGCGCAAGAAGCACCGCGCATATTACGCACCCGATAATTATTCTCTTTCTTTTGCTTCTAATCTTGTCCATAAATCCCCCGTTTGAGTAAAAACCGTGCTACTCCGTCGTTTTCGTTGCTATCAATTATGCCACTTGCTCCCGCCTTTAGTGCTTCGCTTGCGTTTTCAACGGCATAAAGCTCGTGTGCCACCTCAAGCATCGAAAGGTCATTTTCCCCATCGCCAAAGCAGACGATTTTGTCACAATCGAGCATTTTTGCAAGCTCTTTTATCGCGTTTGCCTTTGTCGCACCCTGTGGCATTATTTCAAGCCACCAGTCGCCAGTATATGCGTCCTTGTAAAGCACGCACGAGCACTCCGTTCTAAAGCGCTCATAAAGTGGGAAAAGTGCTTCTCTTTCGTCTATGCAGGTTATGTGAAACAGCTCACCCTGTGTGAGCATTTCTTTTTTTGTTGGATTGCATCTTGAGTCGCTTGGGTGGTCGTCGAGAAACGCCCTTATCCCTCTTGTTACGCATTTTTCGTCATAGGAAAAATGCTCCTTGCCATCAAAGAAGGAATAAACAAGAGGCGAAATCCCAGCCTCCTGCACCAAGGCAAGCGCCCGCTCTGCCGTTTTCTTCTCGAATGAGCAGGTATAAATAACCTCACCGCTTGGTGTCGCCATAAAGGTTCCATTATAAAGAATTATAGGGATTTTAGGACACAGCCCTCGGCTAACCTCGCTTGCTGTGTAAAACGAGCGCGCTGTAGCATAGGTAAAGAGCATTCCCTTTTCAATAAGCGCATTTATGGCGCTCAGGCTAAATGGTGATATTGTCTTGTCGCCTCTCAAGAGCGTGCCATCAAGGTCGCTCACATAAAGCACTCGCTCGCTCATTTTAATCCCTCCTGTTGCTTTAATACTTATATTATAGCTTACTTACACAGGTAATTCAAGACGCTTTTATAAAAAAGCATATCGCACAGAGCTTGCTGTGCGATATGTGTGTCTTATTTGTGCTTCAAGTTGTAAATAGGCTGTCTGATTTTTTCGATTTCGACAGTATCGCCGATTAGGGAGATTATCTCCTCCATTGGCTTATATGCCATTGGGGACTCGTCAATTGTTGCTGGGCAAACGCTTGTTGTATATATGCCCTCCATTGATTTTCTGTACTCGTCCTCAGTAAAGAGCTCCTTTGCGCGAGCACGAGATACAAGCCTACCTGCACCGTGAGGGGCTGAGCTGTTCCAGTCCTCATTGCCCTTTCCTATGGCGATAATACAGCCATCGCGCATATTCATAGGAATTATAACGCGCTGACCCCTGTGTGCAGGAATTGCACCCTTACGCACTATTTTATCATCATCTATAAAGTTGTGCATTGTTTCAAAGCTTTCAGCCTTATAGACCCCGAGAAAGTGCATAATATCCTCGGCAATTTTTGCTCTGTTTCTAACTGCGAACTCCTGACAAATGCGCATATCGTGCAAATATGCCTCGCACTCCGCACCCTCAAAATAGCAAAGCTGAGGTGGAGATTTTGTCCTATCTGCATATTTTTCTGCAACAGCCAAAAGAGCCTCGTCAAGCGCCTCGGGCTTGCCCTGTGCCATAAGCTCGCTACGCACGCGCTCGCGCTCGTTATCTGCCGAATGCTTGCAAGCCTCAATCGCCCTTCTTTGATAAATATTAGCCACCTGCAAGCCCACATTACGCGACCCTGTGTGAATAACGAGATACACATTGCCCTCGTCGTCCTTATCAAGCTCTATAAAGTGGTTTCCACCGCCAAGCGTGCCAAGAGAGCGAAATGCCCTGTCCTGATCCTCAAGCTCATCGAAGCAATAAAGCTCCTTTATAAGCTCTACGCCTGCATATTTTTCTCTTACATTTGTGCCCGCAGGAATATATTTTCGAATAAACTCATCAAGCGCGCGAAGGTCAGGCTCTATTTTGCCAAGGCATACTGTGAGCATGCCACAGCCGATATCAACGCCTATTACATTTGGAATCACCTTGTCGCCAAGCGTTGCCGTAAAGCCAACGACACAGCCCCTACCGATATGTGCATCGGGCATTATTCTAACGACAGAGTTTGCAAATGGTGGCGTCTCAAGCAATGTATAAACCTGATTTACCGCATTTGGGGCTATATTATCTGTAAAAATCTTAAGATTGTAGCTCATTATGCTCACTCCCTTCAAATTATGTAGCTTGATTTCAAGCTGTTATAAATATACGCCATTTTGTGCGCCCACATGTCCCAAGGCGTGCGACATTTTTAAGCAAGGGGGGCGAGCAAAATGCCCGCCCTGTGTTTATTTTACAGCATATTTTTCAAGAATTTCGTTTATCTGGCTTGCCTTTAGATAGTTCGTTTCAAGAAGCACCTTGACAAGCTCGTCAACGGCAACTCTATTTTTTGCGATTTGCTCCTTAGCAATAGCTAACTGCTCGCTTAGAATTTGGTTAATTCTGCGTCTTACAATTGATTGATATTCGGCATCCTTGTCAAGATAGTCGGCAGAGATAAGTCCTACCTCCTCGTCCATTCCGTAGTGACAAATCATAGCCTGAGCAAGTCTTGTAGCATTTTTAAGGTCGCTTGATGCTCCTGTTGAAACACCGTCCTCATCGCCATAGTAAACAAGCTCCGCACCTCTACCGCCGAGAGAGCATCTTATGCTTTCAAGAAGCTCGCGCCTTGTGTAGCCACTTTTCTCCTCCTCGTTGCGTTGCATATAGCCACCGTGGTCGCCTCTTGAGACGATTGTAACATACGCAGGTGTGTTTCCACTTAACCAATAAATAAGGGTGTGACCCGCCTCGTGACGCGCGGTTTTTTCAAGGTCCTTAGTTGACCAAAGCCTCTTTTCACCGCCATTGAAGGTTTCAAATGCCTCCTCAAAGTCCTTATCACCGATTGTGGCATTGCCCTTGATTGCATTTCTTAGAGCGAACTCAATAACGGATTCAAGGTCTGCAAGGCTCATTCCAGAGGAACGAGTAGCAATATTCTCTATCTCATCATCTGTAAGCGTGATGATAGGATACTTTGGAAGCTTTAGGCGTAGATACTTTTCTCTCTCCTCCTTGTTAGGAAGGTCAACAAGAATTTTTCTGTCAAAGCGACGAAGAAGCGCGGGGTCAAGGCTTACGCCCTTCTTTGGGTCTATGTTAAAGTTTGTAGCGGCTAAAATGAACACAGGCTTAGAGGTGTCTGTATTAAAGCCGTCCATCTCTGTAAGGAACGCGGTAAGGGTCGATGACTCTGCATTTGTTGTGCTTGTGTTTGCGTTTCTGTCCTTAGCGATAGCATCTATCTCGTCGATAAAGACAACCGCAGGCGCATACTTGCGCGCGGAAGCAAAGAGCGCATGAACGGTCTCTGGTCCCTCTCCTACAAATCTCTTTAGGAAGGAGTTGCCATCAACAGGCATAAAGGTAACATCGCTCTCGCCTGCCATAGCCTTTGCAAGAAGGGTTTTACCTGTGCCTGGAGGACCGTAAAGGAGAATTCCACGAGGTGCGCGTGCTCCCTTCTTCATAAAGGAAACAGGGTCCTTTAGATAATTCACAAAATATCTAAGCTCATCCTTAGCATCCTCAGCACCAATAACATCATCAAAGCGAACCTTTGGCTTAACTCCACCATCGAGAATTTGCTTTGAATCTCCTGTATCGGGAGCAAGCGAAAGGGTGAAGCCAAAGAGGCGAATTTCGGCTCTCTTGCCGTCCTTAGACACGGATTGCGAGGTCTTGAAGGACATAACCTTGTTCTCGCTTGCGAGCTTGAGCATATTGCTCTGTCTGTATGCGTCCTCGCAAAGCTCCTTAATAGCCAAGTCGAGTCCGTTTTTCTTCCTTGTGCGTACTGTCAAAACATCTCTTACACCAAGCTTAGAGAATGAGAAGAGCTCCTCTGCGCTTATATCTCCCTCTCGCTTTTGAATTATGTAGGTTGGCATTGGATGCTTTTCAATAGCATATTCAAGGAACTCCTGACCAACGGAGTCAATGTCCTCGGCATTGAGAAGCTTAATTCTCTCATCCCTCATCTTACAGCGAACATCGCAAACAATTGCAGTAATGCGGTTTTCAAAGAGAATTTTCTTGGCATCGTCAATTGTGTCAGCGATATGAAGCTTAACGCTTCTTACCTTTGCGCAAATCTCCTCAGCAAGCTTGCCGGTCGCGAACACAAGCACCTCGTTCTCTCTGCTGTTTTCAAACATCGACTTGATTTTCTCGTCGTCTGGAATATCTGCCTTTATTGTGATTTTCTCAAGCAGGTCAAGCCTTGCGG
This sequence comes from Clostridia bacterium, assembly GCA_017456685.1. Classification (GTDB taxonomy): domain Bacteria; phylum Bacillota; class Clostridia; order Oscillospirales; family CAG-272; genus RGIG2000. The sequence continues at coordinate 13,716 of JAFTIV010000186.1, forward strand.
GCTCAACAAGCCTAAAGAGCTCATAAAGCTCATCGTGGAAGAAGCCATTTGCCCTACCCTTTATAGCGCGGGCATCAGCCTTTCCGCCCTCAGCCATCATTATAGCGGCAGGAACTCTCTTATCAAGAGCAATGGGCTTTTTGATGGTATTATTGAAGGCATCTATGTTCTTGGCGAGCTCATTTCTTGCAATATCAACAAGCGCGCTTGCGCCAAGATGGTTAAACATTACGACATTACCAGAGGCAAAGCGCGAGCAAATAGGCTCTGGGAAGAGCTGATTTCCGCTTGGTCCCTTGTCGGCTGCGAGTGCCTTCATAATCTGCTTTCTTGGAAGCGCTGAGAGGTTTGCAATTGAAAGGTCGTTATACAAATTCTTTCCTGCGTTTGTGGTAAGAATTATAATGGCATCGGCAAAGGAAACCTCCTCGTCAGTGTAGTTATCTCTTAATCTACCTGCATCAAGCATTTGAAGGAAGAGGTGAATTACATTTATATGCGCCTTCTCAACCTCGTCAAACAAGAGCACGCATTTTGGATTTTCTGCAACGAAGCTTGTTACATTACCCGCCTTAGCGCCCTTATAAACCTTGTCAGAGCCACAGAACTCAAGATTTGCTTCCTTTTCCGAGTATTCACTCATATCAAATCTTGCAAACGGAAGCTTAAGAAGCCTTGCAACCGTTTCCGAAAGGAAGGTTTTTCCTGTACCTGGAGGGCCTGCGAAGAGGAAGGTTGCCTTTGGCTTATTTGGGTCCTTCTTTATTCTGTGTGCAAGCTGTGCGTGAAAGTAGCCTGTTATAAATACATTTATTGCGTGGTCCTGACCGAATACATGCTCAAGAAGCGATGCCTTGAGCTCCTTAGCCTCGGTAACAAGTCCTGACAGTCCCTGCTCCTTTTCAGGCTCGTCCTCATCCTTCTGTTCGTCCTCGTCATCCTCGTCGAAGAAGAGGTCAAAAAGGTCGTCATTCTCGCCCTCCTTAGGGGTGAGCTGTGCATCCATTTTTCCAAAAATGTATCTTTCAACCGCAGGAGTTGGGTTTTCGAGAATAATTTTTACGAGCACATCTGCGGTAACCTCGCCAAGCTCAATCTCAAGTATGCGCTTTTCTGCCTCCTTAAAGAGAGCTCCAAGGCTTAGCTGATCGGCCTTTAGCACCTTTATATAGTCCGTCTTGAAAAGTGCCATTATATCAAATAGCACCATATCCCAAAACTTGGTGTGAACCTCAAGGAGCTTTTTTGTCTCGGCAAGCTCCTCCATTGCCTCCTCGTCGCTCGAAAGTGAGCTTGGAAGCATTCCAAAATAATCGTCCGAGAGAACCTCGAGAACTCCTACAACCAACAGGTCAACAGGAATGTCTGTGAGATTTTTTATCTCCTCCTTGCGGGCAAAGGCGTTTTTTAGAATTTCTTGAACTAAAACACTATTTTCCATTATTTCTCTCCATCTTTTCCGCTCTGCGTGCGTCCTTATCTACCATTACATAGCCAAAGCGCGCAAGAAGCCAATATGCGTCATTAAGAATTTGATAGTCATACTTGATAACATCAGCCTCGTCCTCGCTAACCCCGTCGCGCTCGCTGACTATTTTTCTAAAGTCAACAAGACCCTTCATCGTTGTGAGGTTTCCGTGACGACGAAGTGCAAAGCTCTTACCATTTGTATGCTTTCCGTCTTCGCCTATTTCGTCTCTTATCTGCTCAAGGGTTGCAGGAATAAAGCCTCTGCTTATCATAAACGCATTCCAGCGCAAATGCTCCTGTGCAACAAGGTTTCCGCGCTTGTCGGTTGAAAGCTTAAGGCTATATTCGTCCTTAAGCACAGGTCTGGCGAGCGAGGTTACAAGCTTAATCTCAGGCTCTCTTTTGCCAAGATATCTTTCGTAATAGTCCTCTTGTGTTAGGTGTGTAAGACCTGTTTCACCGTTTTTACAATAATCAATGCCCATAAGATTGAGCTTTAGTCTTAGATTGAGGCAGGCGTAAATATTTGAGTCTCTTTGATAGCTCCAGAGCTTTGAGTGCCATCTCTCGATAATACTCTGTCTTTCTCTGCCAAGAAGCGCCTCGCTTACTCTATTTAGCGCAATTTCCTTATTTTCAATAGCATAAAGCGCGTCTCTTATCTGTGCAAGAGCAAGCCACTTATCGCTTAGAAGTGCTTCAATATTAAAGCCAACCTGCTCATCGTTTCCTATAAATATGCAATTTTTCTGCTCAAGGAAGCTTTGCTCCTTAGACCAGCCTCTTGCCTTTACGAATATAATAATATTCTCAATGCCCCACTCGCTTCTCTTTTCAACAAGCTTTTGAGCCATATCAATGTTTTCAAGGTCTGTACCGAAGGCAATCACAATGTACGAAAGCTTCTTTTCGCCATTTTTTGAAAGAACGCGTGCACGGATTGTGTCGTAGAAGTCCTTTTCGTTGATATTAATCTTTTGAGGGTCAACAAGCGCAGGGGTCTGTGGAAGCGGTAGATAATCAATTTTTCCGCCATTTTTTGCAACAGCAAGCTCATCACTCATCTCGTGCTCAAAGCGGTAGTAGGTGTGATTGAGGTTCTTGTCGCTCTCTGCACTTTTTTCCTTGTCAAAGATGATATAGCTTATCCTCTTTTGCGAGGGCTCAAGCTCATTTCCCTTAGAAACAAGAACATTACTTGAGGCAGAGGAAAGGAAGATTTGCTGATTTGTCTTGCCGAAGCCGACAAGTATCATATTGATATCAACATTGTCCTTGATAAGTGCGGTGTCGTAATCAATATAGCTACTATCCATATAGCGAGTAATGGGATATTTATCAATGAACTCAAGAGCAACCTTTTGATACTCGTTTGTATAGTGGAAGCATCCGCGTGCGCTTGATATAATATCGGTGTAAATCGCCTCGTATCTTGGGTCGCCATAAACATAAAGGTCAAGCTTTCCAAACACATTGAGCCTTTCCTTGCCGTCCTTGTCGAAGATGCCGTTTAGAAAGGCTCTGCAAAGCTTCATATTTCTCTCGTCATCGCGAGTGTTTATTATAATCGAGGTCTTTCGTGGAGTGCGTAGGCGCTCAAGAAGCGCGTTTGCCTTTTCCTTATCTGTAATTTTATCGAGCTTTTTCTTAATTTTTCTGCTCATTCTATCATAGCGAGCCACATCCTTGGCAACATATTTTAGGATTTTGTCCACCATTTTCTCGCTATAGCGCGTAGAAACATATGGCATCTTTTCAAAGTACAATGCCAGCGAGCCCTCCATATCGAGCTTATCTATTATGGTTTTGTTTCTATCGCGTACATCTGTCTTAAAGAGAATTTTGCTCTTTTCGTTATCTCCAAAGATGAATACGCGGTCCTTTTTGGTGAACCTTGTTCTCAAGCTCTGGAAGAACTCCCACAAATGCTGTGCTGTTAATGAAAATACAAGTATCAAAGCGTTAATACCTACCAATGCAAAGCAGAAATAAATTGTTATCTCGTAAAGGATATTGTCAGCCATCAAAAGCTCAATTTGGTCAAGGTCGTATTTTAAAACGACTAAGTTTATAATTCGATTGACCGCTCCAAAGAATGCCTTTAAAAAGTCTTTGCCCGCATACATATATCCTATTAGATAAAGCGGTATTGCGGTTATGTAGATTATTGCACATTTGCCCTTCTTGAAGCTACGAAGGAATGTTATTCTTTCCGTACGCTCCTTCGCAAGCGCACTAACTATAACGAACAGAACCTCGGCAAAAAGCAGTGCCAAGCAAATAATCGTTACGGCATATATTGTAAGTGTTGTTATCATTTATTTTCTCCGTCCATAAAATCGTAGCAATAGTCCTTTTCCTTCTCACCATCAGGGAGCTTATCATAGGTCACTATGAGATTGTGCATCTTTGTCTTTGAGGATTTAAGCGCCTTATTTTCGGTATAAATATAACCCTCAGCGCGCATAAATGCGTTCCAACGAGAATGCTCAAGCTCGCGCGACTGCTCGTACCCTAAGAGCTCAAGGGTCGGGCTTTCCCTCTGCTCCTTTTCTCTTATGCAGTAGCCAAGGCTACGAAGAATGTCCACATGGACAGCCCTTGCAATAGACGAGCGCCTACAGTATTCCTCAATATTATATCTGCGCTCAGCACAGATTATATCGTTTTTATTATATGCAATGAAGAACGATGGTATTTCCTTAAGAAGCCCTATAATATCATCAAGAAGCTCCTTTATTTTATTTATTTCTCTCTTGCTACTATTTTCGCTCTTGCTTTTTATTGCGCCCATAATAGCCTCGGTGGGGGAAAACTCCGCAAAGAGCCTTGCCTCGTGAGGTGAACGCTTAAGGCTATCAAGAATGTACTTGCCGTCCTTATTATCGCCGATTTTTTCGTTTACATAGAACGGGATTATTCTCTTAAGCTCGCCTCTTAGCGCCTCGAGCTCCTCGCTTATATCAGCCGAGGTGCTACCGCTTGAGATAAAGGTGTTTATCTTTGCATCGGCGCTGCCAAGAAGCGTATCGCAATCAACCGCCTTCTCGTTGAAGTCCAAGCCATCAACAAGAGATTTTGTAGCCCAGTACATATGGTAAGGCTTTGCCTTATCCTCAGCCTTTTCATTTTCAACATTTTCAAGCGAATAAACGCTTTGCATGCTTCCTATGTATTTTATGTCCTTATCACCGTTTTCGTTAAGGATATTAGTCTTTCTTGTGCTGAATACAACCGCCTGAATAGGTGGAAGGCTATCAAGCGCGCCAAGACCACGCCCAAGAATTTTTCGTACCTCCATTGCGGTCTTAACATTAAGCTCATCGTTGCCAAGGCAGACATATACGATATCTATTCCGCCCCTTGCGCTTGCCTGTATTTTCTTAATCGTATTTTCGAAGTCAATATGATTTACATCTACCTCTGCGTAAGGAATAATCTCATAGATTGAGTCGCCCTTGACATTTTTCTTGCCGTATTCCAATAGCGCAGACATTTTCGGCTCGAGGCGCTTTTCAAGGTCCTTGTCCTTATCAATTATATGAATTTTCGGGCGACAGTTAGGAATCTGTGATGCCCAGCTATACGCCTTAAGAAGCTCTGTTCCAAAGGAGCCGATGCCTATAATTACAATATCTACGCTCTTTTCGCCCTCGCCTGCCCTTGGGAAAATCGCCGAGCTTGAGCTAACGGTGCTTATCGCAAGATTTTTTGTAACATCTATTCTACGGATTTTCAAATCAGGCGCGCCCTTTTCTCTGCCTCTTGAGATTGAGTCAATCAAAAGCTCGCTATCAGCAGTGGTTGCAAAAATGTAAAGCTCTGCCTCATATTTTGACCTTAGCTCTGCCTTACAGCGCTTAGAAAGATTTATGGCCTGCTTTACATTCTCCTCCTCGTTTGCGCCGATAAAGAAGAATTTTCTAACCCTTCTTGGTCTTTTAAACCCTACGGCAGATATGTCCTTTCTAAAGCAGATGGCACCGAGCTTAATTGCGCGCTCCATCATTTCGTAATGCTCCTCACTTTGCTCGTGATAAACATCAAAGAAAACTATAACCGCCCTTTTGTCTCTGCTTCTTACATCATCTGCAAGCGCGATTGAGCTTGAGTTAAGCTCAGACATATAATAAACGACCTTACCGCTTCTAATCACAGAAAGAATATGCGCCCACGCATCCTTTACAAAGGATAAAACAAAGCCGGCAGTCATCACGGGTGCTACAACAAACATAACAACCGAGTAAGTAGCAAAGACGGATGCCCACTTGCCTTGAACGGCACCTACTGCGCCAAGATAATCATTTATAATTGTGTAATCTCCATCAAGCACGAAAAG
>JAFTIV010000187.1 GCA_017456685.1 Clostridia bacterium
CACTGTAAAATAGCAATAACGATAGCAATCACTCCAACCCTTAATAGTAGCATCAGTATTGCATCAAAATTAACGGTGCCCTTACCACCTTCGAGGAGGTCAATGGCCTGACCGATAACTATAGGGATATATAGAGTTAGAGCTACTGTTATTGTCGCAAATAAAATAGAGAGTAGCAATAAAAATCTATATCTTCTTATATAATGCCACACTTGCTTAATAGTGGAGAGCTTAAATGCGGATTTTTTCATCATTCACCCTCCTTTTTAAATTGAGAATTATAAATTTCTTGGTAAACCAAGCAGTTCTTTAATAGTTCATCGTGAGTACCCATTCCAACGATATTACCATCGTCCAAAACTATTATTTTGTCAGCACCAGCGATAGATGCAGTTCTTTGAGAAACAATAAATATGGTGGGCGAGTAGTCAAGAGAGGCAAGAGAGGCTCTAAGAGAAGCATCTGTTGCATAATCAAGCGCAGATGCGCTATCATCAAGAATTAAGATTTCAGGCTTTTTTACAAGCGCTCTTGCAATGGTGAATCGCTGACGTTGTCCGCCAGAAAGATTTCTTCCGCCTTGCTCAATCATATAATCAAGACCGCCATCCTTACCATCGAGCACATCCTTCGCTTGAGCGCGAGTGATTGCATCAATGATTTCATCGTCTGTTGCGCCTTCATTTCCCCATCTCATGTTGTCGCGAATAGTGCCACTAAAGAGCACCGCGCGTTGAGGAACAACACCTATTTTTTCGCGTAATATCTCAAAAGAATAGTCCTTTACATTTATGCCATTTACAAGCACATCGCCATTATGAGTGTCATAAAATCTGGGTATAAGGTTCACTAAAGAGGTTTTTCCAGAGCCTGTGCCACCAATAATGCCAACGACCTCGCCACGCCTTGCACAAAAGCTTACACCGCTTATTGATTCTTCACTTGCGGTGGCATATTTTAGAGAAGCATTCTTGAATTCTACAGCTATTTCATTGGCTTTACATTCTTTTTGAGTTCCTTCTTCAATGGAGGATTTTATTTCAAAGACCGCCTCAACTCTGTTCCCACAGGCAACTGCCTTTGTAAGAGTAATTATAAGGCTTGCGAGCTTTATAAGCTCTACAAGAATTTGTGACATATAATTATAAAGAGCAATAACCTGTCCCTGTGAAAGGTTGCCAAGATTAACTCTTATTGCGCCTTGCCAAATTAAAATAGTTATAGCGATATTTATAATGGCATAGGTTGCAGGGTTCATAATTGCAGAAATTCTGCCTGAAAATTTTTGTGCGAGATTCACCTCAGCTGTGGCAATTTTGAAATCTTCTTCTTCATTTTTTTCATTAGCAAAGGCACGAATAACTCTTGCACCAGTAAGATTTTCACGAGTGAGCTTAAGCACACCATCAAGCTTTTCTTGAACCTTTTTGTGAAGCGGGATTGTGGCACACATAATACCGAAAATAACAAGTGCCAAGACAGGGATTGCAACTGCAAAAACAATGGCGCCTCTTACATCAATTGTAAACGCCATAATCATAGCACCAAAAACAATAAATGGAGAGCGCAGGAGAAGTCTAAGAGTTAAATTTACCCCTGATTGAACTTGGTTCATATCACTTGTCATACGAGTAATAAGAGTAGATGCACCAAGTGTATCTATTTCTGTATATGAAAGCGATTGAATGTGAGAAAATAGCGAATGCTTAACCTTGGTTGAAAAGCCAACAGCCGCCTTTGCGGCATAATATTGAGCGAGCAAGGTGCAGGATAAGCCTACAACTGCAAGAGCAACCATGATAAGACATCGTTGTATAACATAGCCTTTGTCGCCATTTGCAATTCCTATATCAATTATGCTTGCTACAACAAGCGGAACAAGCAATTCGAAGCTTGCTTCAAGCAATTTAAAAAATGGGCTGATAATACATTCCTTAGTATAGCCCTTCATAAATCTAAGTAGCTTAAACAAGATATCCTCCAAAAACTAAATATTCATACTAAGTATATCATATGTGCGAAAATATTACAAGAAAAAACAAAAATTAGTTTACAAGCATTACAAAAAAGAACACGCAGGTGCGTGTTCTTTTGGTGTTTATACATTCATTATGATGGGAAGAATAACCGGACTACGCTTTGTTTTGTTGAAAATGAATCTCGAAATTGCATTTTTCATAATAGCCTTGAGGTCAATCCAGTCTCGAGAGCCCTTTCTCAATGCGTCAATAAGAGCCTCGGTGACAGCGTCTCTTGCACCATTCATCAAAGCTTCATTTTCTCTTACATATACGAAGCCACGAGAAATAATCTCTGGTCCTGCAAGCAGAATTCCCTCGTCAGCACTAATTGTGGCTACAGCGATGATGATTCCGCTCTCGGATAGGTTCTTTCTGTCTCTTAATACGATGTTACCAACATCTCCTATACCGCTTCCGTCAATTAGAACCTTACCAGCAGGAACGGGAGTAGGGGAGAATCTTGCACCATTTTCGTCGATTTCGATAACCCTTCCAATGTCGGAAACAAAAATGTTTTCGCTTGGCATTCCCATACTTTCAGCAAGCTCCTTATGCTGAATGAGGTGTCTAAATTCTCCGTGTATAGGCATAAAATATTTAGGCTTTATAAGAGAGTGCATAAGCTTGAGCTCCTCTTGACACGCGTGTCCTGAAACATGGACCTCAACACTTGAGTCATGATATACATTTACCCCTCTGCGATAAAGCTCATTTATGATTTTTCCTACGAGGGGCTCATTACCGGGAATGGCACTCGAGCTAAGTACAACAAGGTCCTTGTCGCTCAACGAGACTCTGTCGTGCTCGGAAAATGCCATACGATAAAGTGCGCTCATAGGCTCACCTTGGCTTCCTGTTGTGATTACAGTTATTTTTTCTGGAGGATACTTTTTTACCTCTGTTACATCAATAAGAGTTCCATCTGGAACATTCATATATCCAAGCTTAACAGCAGCATTTACGACATTAACCATGCTTCTTCCGGTTACAGCAACCTTTCTTGAGTATCTTACGCTTGAATTTATGATTTGCTGAACACGATGAACATTAGATGCAAATGTGGCAATAATAATACGCTTGTCAGTTGCTTGTGAGAAAATTCTATCAAGAGAGTAACCAACCTTACTTTCGGAAGGAGTATAACCGGGGCGTTCAACATTTGTTGATTCGCAAAGAAGCATAAGTACACCGTCATTTCCAAGGTCACCTAAGCGAGCGATATCCATAGGCTGACTTTCAACAGGGGTTAAATCAAGCTTGAAATCTCCTGTGTGTAAAACAACTCCCTGTGGAGTGGTTATGGCAAGAGCGCAGGCATCGGCAATAGAGTGATTTACTCTTATAAATTCAATTTTGAAGCATCCTGCATCAATTTTGTCACCTGCATTTACGGTGTGTAGCTTAGCGCTTTGCAAAAGCTTATGCTCAATTAGCTTATTTTCGAGAATCCCAAGAGTTAGCCTCGTTCCGTAAACTGGAACATTCATTGAACGCAAGAAGTAGGGAACAGAGCCAATATGGTCCTCGTGTCCGTGCGTGATGAAAATTCCGCGTATTTTATCGACATTATTTTCAAGGTAGCTAAAATTAGGAATAACAAGGTCAACGCCAAGCATATCATCGTCAGGGAATCCTAAACCGCAATCAACAACGATGATGTCATTTTCACACTCTAAAACGGTTATATTTTTTCCTATTTCATTAAGACCACCAAGAGAGAAAATTTTAAGCTTTGGAGCAAGCTTTTTGGGCGTTTTTTTAGTAGTTCTTTTAGTATAGGATTTCTTTTTTGTTGTAGTAGCATTCGCCATCTTTGCTGAGGCCGTTTTGGTTACTGATTTTTTAGGCGCCTTTTTTTCGGTTGATTTTGTAGCTTTAGCGCTGGGTCTTTTCCATTTTTTAGTTGTCTTATTTGTTTCGCTTGTTTTTGGCATAAAAATTCCTTTCATTACATTGCAAGAAACGGCAAAAGCCGTCATTTGACGGTGCCTTTTGAGCAAAGGTGCTTGTGCGTATAACGACCCCACACAAGGGCTTTGCATTTTAGAAACGGTTTATTGATAGCTTTATTTTAACATATTTTGCAACAGTAGTCAAGAAATTTTATAAAATAGCAAAGAAAACAAAAGCAGAAACAGCAATACTAAATGCACAGCCTATAAAAAAGCCTAAAACTCCTCTGTGTAAGCTCGATGGTCTTTTTCTCTTTGGTTTTAGAGGCATGCTTTGATTTATAATTTCTGTTGCTATCTGTACAATGCTTGAGTCAAGCTCTGCATTTGCTGGAATATCGTCCTTTAAGACGAAATATGCTTCATCAAACAAATCGCAACCAGTATTTTTTACGAAAATCATTCTTTTTTGACAACCCTTAATCATAATATCTCCTGGATTTTTTTAGAGTGTTATCAAAAAGCAAATGTTTTATTCATTGAAAAAATACTCTTGCAATAATGCATGAGATAAAAATACTTATTGTAGATGCAAAAAGAGCACAGGGGAGCGCATATGAGCTTCTCTTTATTCCTGCTGAAGAAAAATAAACGCTTATTACGTAAATTGCTGTATCGGAGGATGCCATAATTAGAGAAGCACAAATACCTTCATAAGAATCAGCGCCACATTTTGAAAGAATGTCTTGAAAGGTCGCGATAGAAGCGCCGCCTGACAATGGACGAGTTACAATTAAGGGGAAAATTTCTGTGGGAATATGTAAAAAATCACATATGGGCGATAACAGGCTTGACACAAATTCGCAGGCTCCAGAGGCGGTAAAGAGACTAATACTGATAACTAATGCGCAAAGCGTTGGCAAAAGCTTACAGGCGCTTATAGCGCCCTCCTTGGCACCCTCTAAAAAAGACGAAAAATAATCCTTTTTGCCAAATAATATTATAAGTGATACAACGAGTATAACGCATGGAATAACAAAGGAAGAGGCTAAGTTAATTATTTCCATTTTTTATTTTTCCAAATATGCAGGAAAGAGAAACACCGATTATACAGCATGCAAGCGAGCAAATCCACACAGGTACAATAATCTCATATGTGATTTTGGCGCCCAACGAGGAGCGAATGGCGATAATGGTTGTTGGCACTAAATTGAAGCAACAGCATCCTAATACGGCAAGAGTGATCATATCAGGTGTTGCGGTGCTTGACCTTGAGGAGCCCTTCATTTTTTCTATAGCTTTAATAGCGAGAGGGGTTGCGGCATTTGATATACCAAGCATATTAGCACTAATACATGCAGTTATTTCCTCGGTTGCAATGTTCTCCTTGAATGATTTTGGAAAAATGCGCTTCAAAATTGGGCGCAATAGTCTTGATAGTCCCTTGACTACGCCAGCATGCTTTAATACAGATATAATACCATTCCAAAAAGCCATAATGCCAACAAGGTAAATAATTAGATTTACACTTTTTTCGGCACCGCTTATAATTGCTTCTGTGATTGTTGATAGAGAGGATGATGTAAAAGAGAATATTATAGATAAGGTGCAAATTACACCAAAACATTTTCCAAGCATATTTAGACACCTAAATTCGATGAATTTTGACAAATATCATGTTGACATATAATTTATTATGTGATAAAATATAGAATATAATTGAGTTATTGAAAAGAGGCATTAGCAAATGAAAAAAACCGGTATTTATAGGCATGTAGATGCTTTGGGCAGAATAGTGTTGCCTATGGAAATAAGAAATGCGCTTAATATTC
>JAFTIV010000188.1 GCA_017456685.1 Clostridia bacterium
AACCGATTTGTTATCTCTTTCTGTCGTTATAAGAACCTGCTACGCAGAACCTTGTTATTTGCTTCGCTCATAATAAGGGCTTGGGCTTAGCCCAAGTGCATTTGACTGGTCAAATGCGATGCTCGCACTTAGTAGAGCTTTCAATTTCTCCGCTAAGAACATCACCCTTAAGAGTCGAGTTTTTTGTTTTAAATTCAACTGCATTGCCAGTATAGCATTTTAGGGTTTTTTACGGCGGAGCAAGAGGCGAGATAGGGCTTCCTTATTAAAGGGGATTAGTGGATACAGGTATGAGCGCTTTCCGTTTATTGTTGAGTTTGTGCTGACGAGGAAAATGCCTATGCCGAAGCCGATAAAAAGTCCCCATATATCGAAAAGGGCGATGAGAATAAGGGTTATTATTCTTATGAATTTAAAGGCATAGCCGAGCTCATAGTTTGATTGAGTAAAGCTTGCTATTGAGACAATTGCCATATAGAATATAACATCGGCGCTAAGCCAGCCGATTTGCACGGCAAAATCACCGAGCAAAAGTCCGCCTATTACACCAAAGGAATTTGACATTACGCTTGGGGTATTGAGAGAGGCGAGCTTTAGTCCGTCGATAACGACCTCTACTATTAAGAGCTGTGCAAGAATTGGTATATTTCCTGCATCTCTTGGAATTAAAAATTCAAGACCCTGTGGCATAAATTGAGGGTTTGTTATTATCAAATACCACAAGGGGATTAGCACCATTGAGCTCCAAAAGACTATTTGTCTTACAAGTCTAAGATAAGTGCCGACAAGGGGTGGAAAGTAGTAATCGTCCGTTTCCTGCAAGAAATCGAAAATGCCCGTTGGCAAAATTAGCGCCTCGGGGGAATTATCGCAAATTATAACCACACTCCCCTCTAAAATTGATGCGCAGGCGGCATCAGGGCGCTCTGTGCATCTTACCTTTGGGAAGGGATTATACCATTTATGCTTGACGAGGCATTCAATGAGGCTTTGGTGACCCATTACGAGTGCATCTGTTTTTATATTGCTTATTCTCTTTTCTATTTCCTCGACATATTTTTGGTTAGCCTTGCCTTTTATATAGACTATTGAAATATCAGTTTGAGATTTTTCGCCTGCGGTTGCATATTTTACAACTAAGTCCTTGTCTCTTATTCTTCGTCTTATCATTGCGGTGTTAAAAATCATCGTCTCGACAAAGCCGTCACGCGAGCCACGCATTACCTTATCGTTTTCGGGCTCTGCGGTTACTCTTGCAGGGTATGAGCGAGCATCGACAACTATTGCACCATCATAAAAGGCATCGCTTACAATGAGGCTACAGCCACTTAGAACAAGCTTCTGCGCCTTGTCGATATCGTAGCAGGGGTCAACCTCTACGCTTGGTACGCTAAGCTTGACAAATTCGTCAACCGTGTGTGCGAGTGTGCTACCGAACTCCTTTATTGTCACAAGGTGCATCATAAGCTTCTGCATAAGCGATGCCGTGACGAAGCCATCGACATAGTACATAACGACCCTGTGTGAATTGATTAGCATTTCTCGCTTTATAATATCGAAATTCTCTGTAACATTCAGCTCCTTGTCGAGTGTGCTTATATTAAGCTCAAAATCAGCTGAAAATTTTCGCATAAAAAACCTCCGCAAGCACTATTTGTCAAAAATAGTATTTACGGAGATTTGTTTTTTAATCAAGCTTTTTAAAAAATTGGTAGAAATAGCAAGGGATATTTCCGTTTGAGAGCTTTCTTACCTTATCAGGCTTTCGTCCATAAAATCGCGAGAATTGCTCGTGATTTGTGATTACATAGATTTGCCAGCTATCAAGGGTTTTAAAATGCTCACCCATTTTCTTATAGAGTGCCTCTGCCTCGCGAAGGGTCATAAGTCGCTCGCCATAGGGTGGGTTGCAGACAATTGTGCCTCTTCTTCCCTCTGTTTTTATAGTGAGAGCATCGCGTTGAAAAATCCTCATATTTTGATACACCCCCGCGTGCTTTGCGCTTTCTGTGGCGATTTTTACGCAGTCGGGGTCAATATCGCTTGCATATGCCTCAAAGTGGCTATCGGTAATAATTTTCGAGCGCGCCTCTTCTCTTGCATCAAGCCAAATTTGCTTTGAAAATTGTGGGAATATTTGCGCTTGGAAGCCTCTTTCAAGACCTGGTGCGCGATTGAGCATAAGCATTGTAGCCTCTATTGCGATAGTTCCCGAGCCACAGAAGGGGTCCCAGAAAAGAACATCCTCTCTTGGTCTTGCGAGCTTTGCAAGCGCACAGGCGAGGGTTTCTCTTATAGGTGCCTCGGTGCTTTTGGGGCGGTAGCCTCTTTTATGAAGGGGCACGCCTGAGGTATCTATCATAAGAGTTGCTCTATTTTTAAAAATAAAAAAGTCAATTTGGTATTTAATTCCCGTTTCCTCAAACCAAGAAATTCCGTATTTTGAGCCAAGGCGCGACACCACGGCTCTTTTTATGATTTTTTGGCAATCGGGAATTGAGAAAAGTGCGCTTTTTATGCTATGTCCCTTGACGGGAAACTGGTCGCACCTGCCTATCCATTTTTCCCATTCAAGCGCCCTTGTGCCCTCAAACAGGTCATCGAAGGTAAGCGCCTCAAATTCGCCTACCTTTATATAGAGTCGCTCTGCAAAGCGAAGATTTACACTACACCTTGCAACAGCACCCTCGTCACCGACGAAGCTGACGCGTCCGTCCATTGTTTCAGTCCTTTTGTAGCCGAGTGCATCTATTTCTGCGCCAAGAAGGCTCTCAAGCCCAAAAAGACAGGTTGCAACATATTCAATCATTTTTTCTCCATTAGAAAAACAAAAGCCGAGTTATCGGCTTTTGTTTATTCCTCATCCTTTTCTTCAGGATAAACCTCAAATTTGTAGCCAACGCCCCATACGGTCTTTAGCTCCCATCTTTTTGACACGCCCTGAAGCTTTTCGCGAAGGCGCTTGATATGAACATCGACTGTACGAGAGTCACCAAGATAATCAAAGCTCCACACCTTGTTGAGAAGCTGGTCTCTTGTATATACTCTGTTGAAATTTTGCGCAAGAAAATGTAGAAGCAAAAGCTCCTTATGAGGAACAGCAACATGCTCTCCTCTCACCTTAAGCTCGTGATTTGCAAGGCTGATTTCGAGGTTGTCAAAGCGAAGAACGTCCTTATCGACTATAGCCTCGCTTGTTCCGCAACGACGGAGCACCGCCCTAACCCTTGCAAGAAGCTCCTTCATATCAAAGGGCTTTACAACATAGTCGTCTGCACCGAGCTCGAGTCCAAGGACCTTGTCGAAAACATCTCCCTTTGCGCTAATCATTATTATTGGTTTTGAGGAAACGGCGCGAATAGAACGGCAAACCTCATTGCCGTCTTTTTTGGGAAGCATAAGATCCAAGAGCACAATATCCGGGTCGTAGGTTTTGAAAGAGTCAAGTCCCTCTTGGCCATCATATGCTTCTACAACATCATAGCCTTCGTTCTTGAAGTATGTCCTTATGAGCTCACACATACCACGGTCACTGTCTATGACTAAGAGCTTAGAACCTATCATAATGGCCTCCTTGTTTATTACCTTTATATTTTAGCATACTTTTTTTGATTTGTAAACAATTTATTCATAATTTAAGTTATTTTTATGAACTTTTTCGATTTTTTGTATCATTTTCGTGAATTTTAGTTGTATTCATCAATGATTTTTATATTTTCGATTAAATTTAGCGTTTGCTCTTGATATATTATAAAAAATAATGTAAAATGTATGTTGATGAAAATATTAACTCACGAGGTGCTTTATGAAACTTGGTATTGTAGGCTTGCCTAATGTCGGCAAGAGTACTCTTTTTAATGCTTTAACTAATGCAGGTGCGCAAAGTGCAAACTATCCCTTCTGTACAATTGAGCCAAATGTTGGCGTTGTTGCAGTTCCTGATTCTCGTCTTGACGAGCTTGCTAAAATGTATAGCCCCGAGCTTTATACTCCTGCTGTTATCGAATTCGTTGACATTGCAGGTCTTGTAAGAGGCGCATCTAAGGGTGAGGGTCTTGGAAACAAGTTCCTTTCTCACATAAGAGAGGTTGATGCAATTGTTCACGTGGTTCGTTGCTTCGAAAATAATGACATTATTCACGTTGATGGCGGTGTTGACCCTATGCGTGATGTCGAAACTATAAATCTTGAGCTTATCTTCTCCGATATTGAGATTATCGAAAGAAGAATTGATGCAACTAAAAAGGCGATGAAGGGTGACAAAACTCTTGCACCTAAGGTTGAGCTTTTTGAGCGAGTTTTAAAGGCTCTTGAGGACGGAAAAACTGCGCGCTCTCTCGACTATACTGAGGACGAGGCAGAAATGATGAAGGATGTTGCGCTTCTCACAATCAAGCCTGTTATTTACGCGGCTAACATAAGTGAGGACGATGTCGCAGGCGACCTTAGCCAAAATTCCTTCTATCAAAGCGTTGTTGAATTTGCAAAAACCGAGAAAAGCGAGGTTATCCCTGTTTGTGCTGAGATTGAGGCGCAAATTGCGGAGCTTGATGATGAGGACAAGGAGATGTTCCTAAGTGACCTTGGAATTGAGGAAAGCGGTCTTGACAGGCTTATTAAGGCAAGCTATTCTCTGCTTGGACTTATAAGCTATCTTACAGCAGGACCTAAGGAGGTTCGTGCTTGGACTATTGTTAAGGGTACAAAGGCGCCTCAGGCGGCAGGAAAAATCCACTCCGACTTTGAGCGTGGCTTTATTCGTGCAGAAATAGTTTCCTTTGACGACCTTATGGCTTGTGGCTCTATGAATGTTGCAAAGGAAAAGGGTCTTGTTCGCTCCGAGGGCAAGGAATATGTAATTGCTGACGGAGATATTGTGCTATTTAGATTTAATGTTTAATTTGGTGGTATTAGTATGAGAACTGATTGGTTTAGCGAGGCGGGCTATGGTCTTTTTGTGCATTGGACCTCTTATTCATTGCCAAAAAGCGGTGAGAAAAAGCCTTATTTTGAAGCGGTAAGAGATTTTCAGCTTGACAAATTCGTTTCTCAGGTTGTAGCCTCGGGCGCAAAATTTCTCTTTATAACGGCTACTCACGCGGATATGATGCTTCCCTTCCCCTTGAAGGAGCTTGATGAAATCGTTCCTAACTATACAGCCGAGCGTGATTTGATTGGCGAGCTTGCAGATGCACTTGAGCCTCACGGAATTAGGCTTATGCTTTATTTCAATGGCGAGGGCTCAAGCACTCTCCACCCAGAATGGCGAGAGGCTACGGGCTTTAAGGAAAATCCCGAGGGTCACGCAGAATATTGCTACAAAATCGCCGAGGCTATATCTAAAAAATATGGCAAGAAAATTCACGGTTGGTGGATTGACTGCTGTTACGAGCCCGGAATTTGCGGTGGCAGAGGCACAAGATACGATTACAAGAGATACGCAAATGCTCTTCGCGCAGGAAATGAGGACTCAATTGTAGCCTTTAATTTCCGTGGCACCTGTGCTTGGGGTAGCACTTGGGGCAAGGACATTGAGGATTTTCAAGCTGGCGAGGAAAATGGAATTGATTTTTTGCCAAAATCTCGCTTTAGCGGTGAGGGCGACACTCAATGGTTTGCGCTCTGCTGGATGGACGAATATTGGGTACACGAGAAAAAGGGCGAGCCAAAGCCTCGCTTCCAAAACTACGAGGTGCTTGAATATGTAAGAGCAATTAAGGCTAAGGGTGGTGTATTCGCGTATAATTGCGCGGTATATCAAGAGGGCTTAATTGCCGACAAGACACTTGAACAGCTCATTTGGCTTAAGGAGCACGGAATTACTGAATAAAAAAAGCGCATCAAAATGTGAACTAAATGGGGTTCACTTCAAATGATGCGCTTTTAATTTTTAGTGCTTTGGCTCGGTGAAGCCTATTTTGCGTTTTACCTTTGACATTGTGCGTCTTGCGTTTCTAAATGCCTCATCTGCGCCCTTTGCCATAGTTGCCTCGAGATATGCCTTATCAGCCATAAGTCTTGCAAATTCAGCTCTTACAGGAGCGAGATTGTCGGCTACTGCCTCTCCTACAGCGAGCTTGAAGTCGCCATAGCCCATTCCTGCAAATTCACGCTCCGCCTCAGCGATTGTCTTATCGGTTACGCATGAGTAGATTGTAAGAAGGTTTGAAATGCCTGGCTTTTCCAAAGAGAAAATAATTTCGTTATTTGAGTCGGTAACTGCTCTTTTGAACTTTCTTATAATATCGTCCTTGCTATCAAGAATACGAACTACCGCATTTTCGTTCGTGTCCGACTTGCTCATTTTCTTTGTTGGGTCCTGAAGTGAGCAAATCTTCGCCCCCTCCTTTGGAATAAAGCCCTCTGGCACTACGAAGGTTTCTCCGTAGATTTGATTGAAGCGATTTGCAATATCGCGCGCAAGCTCAAGGTGCTGCTTTTGGTCTATACCAACAGGCACAAGCTCAGTTTGATAGAGCAAGATATCGGCTGCCATAAGTGAGGGGTATGTAAAGAGCCCTGCGTTTATATTATCTGCGTTTTTGGCGCTCTTGTCCTTGAATTGAGTCATACGCGAAAGCTCACCAAACATTGTGTAGCAATCAAGCACCCATCCAAGCTCCGCGTGCTGAGGCACATGGCTTTGAACGAAAAGTGTATTTTTTTCGGGATCAAGACCGCAAGCCATATAAAGAGCGAGAGTTTCGTAGGTGCGACGACGAAGCTCTGCAGGATTTTGTCTTACAGTAATTGCGTGCATATCAACAACACAATAATAGCAATGGTATTCATTTGAAAATGCGCTAAAGTTACGAATTGCGCCAAGATAGTTTCCTATAGTAAGGTTTCCCGAGGGCTGAACGCCCGAGAAAACGACCTTTTTATCATTATACATAGCTTTTTTATACTCCTAAAATTAAAGTCACATATATATTATCACACATTCTCGTTTTTTTCAATGCTTTTTTCTTTTTTTAATCCATCATAAATTGTTTTTGTTATAAAAGCAAGCAAGGGGGCAACTATCATTCCACCAAGTCCTGCGACTTTAAGCCCTGCATACATTGAAAGTATTGCTATCAAGGGGTGGACATTCATTTGAGCACTTACTATTTTTGGCTCTATTATCTGTCTTACGATATATACGACAAGGAACAAAACAGCAAGCCCTATTGCAAGAGTGGTATTGCCTGCTATTAGTGAGATAATCGCCCAAGGGATAAGAACTGTGCCAACGCCAAGAATTGGCAAAAGATCAACGAGGGCTATTATTATAGAGAGTGTTAGGGCGTTTTCCACCCCAAGGATTAGAAGCCCTGCAAGCACCTCTGCAAAGGTGATAAAAAGAAGCAAGAGATATGAGCGCAAATAGCTTGATAGCACAAACAAAATATCTCTTTTCACTCTTGGAAGGCGCTTTTTAATTTCGTCTGGCATATGGGCGGTGAGAGCTCTTGTGATTTTTGAATAATCCTTTGAAAAATAAAAGAGCGAGAGCAAAATTACAACGGCTGTGACTACAATTTCAGGAAGTGAGGCAACGAGTGAGCCAAGTGCCATGGTAATGCCTGAGCTGAGCTCACCAACGGCATTTTTTGCCATTTCAAGTGCGACTGTGTAAATTGAGGTATCCTCTGCTATATTGTTCTTTAAAAAGGGAAATTTATCGAACAGGTCCTCGACGAAGGAAAGTGCCTTTGTTATATAGTTATCCTCTGCACTAAGATGCTCGCTTATAAGAGCAATTAGGCTTCCTATCTGCTCTAAAACTGTGCCAGAAATAAGAACTATTAGATAAATGCCT
>JAFTIV010000189.1 GCA_017456685.1 Clostridia bacterium
CATATTTCCACATACAAAGCGCGCTTGGCTGTACTCCAACTCCAAAGCACTCGGTCAATCTACCGCTAAAATCGCGCACCATATCGCTTCCGTTTGAAACCGCCATATACCAAGGCATATGTCTTTCGGGAACTATTCCGCGCCACTCAAGGTCGCCATATCCGCGCTCCCAAGCATCGCCAAGCACCCTTACATCTCTTCTTGACTTGTTTTTCCATCTAAGGGTGATTTTTCTTATGCCCTCGCTTGCGCTTGCATAGACCTTAAGAGCATCGCCCTCAAGCGAAAAGCGCACACAGCCCTTATCGTTTTGCGCGTTTTCGGGGTTTAGCGAATATTCTCCGCCTTCAAGCGATAGTGTTACAAAATCTGGTAATCTAATCTTCATATTTTCTCCTTGTAGGGACCCTTTAATCCTTTTTGAATTTCGGCGTAAAGCTTACGCTTGCCGAGGCTCTTTCCTGTATATAGCCCTCATAGCCAAGGCTAAGGGCGTGCTCTACCACGCTTTGATACTCAAAGGTGGTTATTTTTCTTTTGATTTCCTTATACTCGTCGGGGCAAAAGTCGGGGGTATATTGACTCATTAGTGACAGCCGAATTTTCGACACATCTACCGCCTTTTTTATTTCATCAAGCACTCTTATTGAGTCCGCGCGAAGCGTTGGAAGCACAAGATGCCTGACTATAACTCCTTTTTTCATCAGCCCGTTTTCGTCAAAAACGCACTCGGGAGCGATTTTCACCATTTCCTTGAGCGACTCCCTTGCGTTTTCAAAATAGTCACTCGCGCGCGAATATTTTCTTGATGCCTCGCTTGAATAATATTTCATATCGGTCAAGAATATATCTACATAGCCCGACATTTTGGCAATTTCCTCAGGTAGCTCATAGCCACCTGTGTTATACACAACGGGAATTTTTAGCTTGTCCCTTATTAGGTCAATCGAGGCGCGGATTTTGTCAGCGAATTGCGTCGGGGACACAAGATTGATATTGTGTGCGCCCTGCGATTGCAAGTCGAGCATTATATCGGCAAGCTCACCTTCGGTTATCTCCTCGCCATAGCGCTCATGGCTTATCTCGCGATTTTGGCAATAGACACAGCCAAGCACACAGCCCGAGAAGAAAATCGCTCCGCTTCCGCGCTCACCGCTTATCGGGGGCTCCTCCCACATATGCAGCATCGCCCTCGCTATTTTTATTTTGTCGCCAACACCGCACACTCCTGCGCGCCTGTCGCGCTCTGCTCCGCACCGTCGCGGACACAAATTACATTTCATAAATTCCTTTTAGCAAATCAAGGCTCAAGGCAATTTGCCAATTTTATTTCCTTTATTGCTTTTATATTTCTCCTGCCGTTAGCTTGATTATTTTTTTTAAGTCATCTGGCTGATTTGGTGCCTCGTGCGCTGTGAGGTTTTTAGACACATAACCGCACTTTTCGCACTTATGAACTATCATATACCCCTTTTTAGGGCTTATCTCAACGCGAATGGGTCGCATAATTCCGCCGCAGTCGCTCGCCCTATCGCCAGGCATAACATCGACATGCTTCGAGCACAGGCATTTTGGGCAATGATTTCTTGACGAATAGCCAAGAGGCTCAACAAGCGCACCGCACGCCTCGCAGACAAAGCCACTGTCGTTTTTTGTAAATCTTTTAGTTTCCATCGCTTTCCTCTCTTATTGCCCTTGCCCTTTCGCGGTAGCCCTCTGCCTCGCTTAGTCTTCCAAGGCTCTCAAGACACTCGGCGATATTATCGCACACCTCGGCAACATCGGGATGGCTTGGTGCGCCCCTGTATGCCTCTTCAAAAATCACAAGCGCATTCTTATAAAATTCGAGCGCCGTTTCACCTTTTCCAAGATGCTTATAGCTTGTGCCTATATCTCTGTAGCTTATGCCAATGTCAGGGTGATTTGGGGTATCCTTATACACCTCAAGCCTTATATTAAGAGCCTCCTGCTTGCGCTCAAGCGCCTCTTTATATCTGCCAAGGCTGTCAAGCGCGCCACCCATATAGTTAAGGGTTAGAGCTATGTACGGATGGTTTGGTGTGTCCTTATAAATTATACGCCTCATATCAAGCGCAATCGTAAGATACTCAAGCTCCATTTCGTGATTGCCGAGCTGTCCATATGCTCTGCCTATATTATTATAGGTCAAGGCAACATCGGGGTGATTTGGGGTATCCTTGAATATTTCAAGCCTTATATCAAGCGCCTTTTTAAGATATTCAAGCGCATCGTCGTGCTTGCCGAGCTTACCGCAGGTAAAGCCTATATTGTTATAAATCAACGAAATGTCAGGGTGATTTGGCTCGTCCTTATAAACCTCGCTCCATATCTCGAGCGCCCGTTTCATACACTCGAGCGACCTTTTATAATTTCCAAGCTTGCCATAGGTGAAGCCTATGTTATTGTAGCTCTCCGCGACAACTGCGTGATTTTGGTCGCCCCCGTGAGCCTCAAGCCTTGCCTCAAGAGCCTTTTCCTTATACTCAAGAGATTTCACAAAATCACCAGAGGACGAGAAGCATCTGCCGATTGTGTTATACATTTCTCCAAGCAAGAGCTTGTCCTCGAGGTCCATTGAGCGCTTTTTCGCAAAGTAAAGGCAAATTTGCAAAATGCTCTCGTTCTTCTTTAGATCTGCCTCATCGCTGTCGTATTTCGAAATGTGCTCAGCAAAGCCGAGATACTCATCAGTTGAGCTAACTCTCTCCGCTTTATAATAAACATCTGCAAAAAGCGGATGCATAGAGGCGCATCTTGTGTCCGCATTATAGCGCAAAAGGGTCTTTCTTGCAAGGTCGTTGATTTCGTTGCTCGTATCAAGCTCAAGAAGCGCCTTTAAATCCGCCCTTTCGATGCCGATAAGTGGTGAAATTAGACACAGGGTGTTAAGAATTCGCTTTTCGTCCTCGCTCAGCCTTGCAAAGTCGTAAAGCGCGCCAAGATGGTCAAATGCCCTTGCCCTTCTTTTTTCCTTGCCTGTTGTTATTTTTTCGTTGCACTCAAGAAGCTTCTCCTTTATCGCGCTTATAGGAATATCTCCCTCGCGCATAATCGCACTTGCCATTTCAACAGTCAGCGTGTGTCCGTCAACATAGTCAAAGAGCTCCTTTAGCGAAATAGCAAGCTCGCTTTCGCTCATTTTATTGTGCTTTCCTATTTCCTTATAATGATTGTGAACAAGCTCTAAGAGCGAGTCGTTGTCCATTCTGCCAATGTGCAAAACGGGTATTTCCTCCTCGTCGCTTATTCCGTCGCGCGAGGTGATAATTGCCTTGCATCTAATACTATCAAGCTCGTCCAAAATGTCCTGCTCCGTCATTTCGACATCACAGTTGTCAAAAATTATTACTGTTTTCTTATTTAGTCCCTCGATGAATTTTTTAGTGTTGTCGTGACGCTCGTCGGGGGACATTGTCTTGCTTTTTTCATCTACAAAAAGATTTTCAAAGCATTTTTTAATGCCGTCGGGCGCTTTAATCACATATGCGCCAAAAAAGCGCTCCTTGTTTTTCTCGAAAAACGCCTCGGCAAGTGTCGTTTTTCCTATACCGCCCTCGCCCATAAGAACGGCAATATTGCTTCCCTCAAGAGCGATTGCAAGCCTTTCAAGGTCTTGGCTTCGTCCAACGAATTTAGAGTTTTTTTGCGCCCTTGGAAGCACCTGTAGCTTCTCCCTCTCGCGCTTTTTCTCGGCTTCGTCTAAAATCAAGATTTCCACCTTGTTGGCAAGCTCCTCACAGCAGGCTGAAAAATCCGCCTCTGTTGCGTAAATTACCGAGGTGTGGAAAAGCCTTTCCTTGGTTTCGCCACGAAGCGGACAAAGCGCCAAGGGCACAAGCCTCTTTGAATGCTCAACACCAAGGGCAATTTCGGTAAGCATTACCTTTTCCTTGCCCTCAAACAGCTCAAAGGAATGCTCGGTAATTATCGGCACCATAATGTCGCATTCTATCGCATTGTCCCTTGACCAGATGTCCCATCTGTCAACACAGCTCTTATCCATTGCGATAAGCCTTAGGTCAATGTCCTGCGCCTTGTACCTCTCCTTAAGAGGCAAAACCGCACCAAAGGCACAAACCTTTA
>JAFTIV010000190.1 GCA_017456685.1 Clostridia bacterium
GAGTAATCGTCGAGCCTCCAAATTCACTTTTTCCAAAATTAGCAATATAATTTAATCCAGCCCTTATAGTTCTTTGCCAATTAACGCCCTTATGCTCATAAAATTTATGGTCCTCTACCGCAATAAACGCATTCTTTAAATTTTCGGGTATCCCAGCAATTGAGCACCATTCACTGTTTTGTAAAAATATCCTCTCCTCGCTAAGCTCAATAGGCAAATCAAGCCTTATTTCACCATTTTCTCTATCGAAAGCATATATTTTTGTTACAGTTGTTTGCCCCGTTTTAAGTAAGCTTAAATCTATTTCCTTACTTATACCAAATTTAACATATAAAATAAACATCAAAAGAAAAATAATAATTCCAACTAACAATCCCAATAGGATTTTTAGGGAAATATGCATTTTATTTCGCATATAATACTCCTTTCCTTCAAAAGTATTATTTGCGAATTTTGCAAGGTATATAAAATCAAAAATATTCAAAAAATGAAACAAAATACAAAAATTCCTCCAAATTTAATTGAAGGAATTTTTATTTATTTAATTTTGTAAATTACATTATCTTGACCTAAAATAGCCTTTAAAATCTCTATAACCTCATTTGTAGCTGAAATTGAAAGCTCTTTTGCCTTGATATATTTTTTTGTTGAAGCATCAAAGAAAATAACCTCACACTCTCCGCTTCCTGTTTTGAGAATTTCGGTAATCTGCTTCACAATAGGTGTGTTGATGCTCTCGACCTTAAGATAAAGCTTTTGACTTGGCTTAATCTTAACTTGAGCAAACTCACTATTTGTTAAAAGGTTTTCGGCACTTGTCAAAATTAACTTATATGGTTCATCCTCTCGAACACTTATGGTGCCAGTTACAGTAATTACATTTTCCTGCACCATTACATCAGCAAGCCTCTCATAAGCCTTAGGAAAAACAATAATTTCAATAGTTCCAGTTTCATCCTCAATAGTCACAAATGCCATATTTTCTTTATTTTTAGTTTGCTTCACAGTCCTTGAGGTGATAATACCCGCTATTTTTACAGTATCCTTTTCCTTGAATCTGCCTTCGCCATCAGCATCACCTACAATATCAACAATTTTAGTGGTACCTATGCTTTTAATGTGATCGCTGTACGATTCTAAAATGCTTCCAGAGAAAAACATTCCAGAAACTTCTTTTTCGTACATAAGAAGCTCTTTTTTCGAGAATTCCTCTATATCAGGGAACTCAAATTGTGGCAAAACATCTCTATGCTCGTCAGCACTAAGCATCGAGAAAATATCAGTTTGACCATGTGCAGTAGTTCTTGATATATTCATGGCACTATCTACAATTTCCTCGTACATACTCATAAGCTGAGCTCTATTTCTGCCCAATGAATCAAAAGCACCTGCCTTTATAAGTGCTTCTATTTGCCTCTTGTTCATATCGGCATCCTTTAGTCTAAAAATAAAGTCCTCAAATGATGCATAAGCGCCACCTGAAATTCGCTCGCTAACTATTGATGAAATAAAGCTTCTTCCAACATTCTTTAACGCTAAAAGACCAAATCTTATATTTGAGCCATCAATTGAGAAATTGACCTCGCTTTTGTTTACATCAGGCGGTAAAACCTTTATGCTTAGCTTTTCACACTCATCTATATATTCATTTGTTTTAGCTATATTTCCAAGCACCGAGGTGATTAAGGATGCGTAATACTCTCTTGGATATTTAGCCTTTAAATATGCCGTTCTGTAAGAAATAATCGCATAAGCAACCGCGTGACTTTTATTAAAAGCATATTTTGCAAAGCCGAGCATCTCCTCAAAAAGCTCATTAGCGATATTTTCATCTATGCCATTTTTTAAGGCTCCATTAATGAACTCGCTTCGTTCACTTTCCATAACCGATGCCTTTTTCTTTGCCATAGCACGTCTTACAATATCAGCATGTCCATATGAATAGCCAGCAATTTTTACGCACATTTGCATTACCTGCTCTTGATACACAATACAACCATAGGTTGATTTTAAAATTTGCTCAAGAAGCGGACTCTTATATTCAATTTTAGAGGGATTATGCCTACGCTCGATATAATCGGGGATTGAATCCATAGGTCCAGGACGATAAAGCGCAATACAAGCGATAATTTCATCAAACGATGTTGGCTGAAGCTGAATTAAAACCTGCTTGATTCCAGCGGATTCAAGCTGAAATACACCATCAGTTTTTCCCGATGATAGAAGCTTATAAACCGCAGGGTCGTCAAATGACAAGCCCTCAATATCGAAATCAGGCTCCTTTTTCTTAATCAGTTTAACAGTATCACTAATTATTGTCAAATACCTAAGCGCCAAAAAGTCGAATTTTAAAAATCCAAGCTCCTCAACCGTGTCCTTTGCATATTGAGTAACAACAATGCCACCATTAACTGCAAGAGGAATATCATTTTGCAATGGGTTTTGAGTAATCACGACTCCCGCTGCGTGCGTTGAGGCGTGTCTTGGCAAACCCTCTATTGACATCGAAGTGTCAATTAACTCCTTAATAACCTCGTCACTTTCGTATAAACGAGCAAGCTCCTTGTTCTCCGCAAGCGACTCTTTGAGCGATAGGTGCGGAGATATCATTTTTGAAACAGCATCAACCTCTGCATACGGAATTTCAAGAACTCGTCCAACATCTCTTACTGCCGCACGAGCGGCCATTGTTCCAAAGGTAACAATTTGCGCGACATGGTCAGCACCGTATTTTTGCTTCACATAATCAATTACCTCATCTCTGCGCTCATAGCAAAAATCGGTATCAATATCAGGCATGCTTACTCTTTCAGCATTCAAAAAGCGCTCAAATAGCAAATCAAATTTAATAGAATCTACATCAGTAATTCCAAGAAGATATGCAACAATGCTTCCCGCACCAGAGCCTCTACCTGGACCTACTGGAATTGAATTAGCCTTAGCATAGCTTATAAAATCCCAAACAATCAAAAAATAATCATTGTAGCCCATTTTATCAATTACTGCAAGCTCGCTGTCAATTCTTTGCTCATATAGCTCTCTTGTATAATTGGAGGAAAATTTAATTAGCTCCTTTTTGATTTTAGCTTCAAAGCCATCATATGCGAGCTTTCTTAGATATTCCTTTGAGCTCATGTCCAACGGTATAGGATATTTGGGAAGCTTAACCCTTCCAAATTCAAGCTCAAAATTACACTTATCAGCAATTTCAACGGTTGCATCACACGCCTCAGGGTATTCCTTGAATACATAACGCATTTCATCCTCGCTTTTTAAATAAAATTCGCTTGTTTTAAATGCAATGTCGGAATTACTTGATTTAGTTGTATTTGTTTGCACAGACATAAGAATGAGTTGCTTTTGAGCATCCTCTTGCTTTAAATAATGAACATCGTTTGTAGCAACTAATTTAGCTCCAAATTCTTTTGAAAGATTTATAAGAGCCTCGTTAACAATTCTTTCCTCCTCTAAGCCGTGATTTTGCATTTCAAGATAAAAATCATCCTTGCCAAATATAGTCTGCATTTGCTTAAGATGACGTTTAGCGCCCTCAATATCGCCCAAAATTATACTTTTAGGAATGTATCCAGAAATACATGCGGACAAAGCGATCAAGCCTTCACTATGAGCCTCTAATAGCTCCATATCTATTCTTGGCTTAACATAAAATCCATCAATAAATCCAGATGAAACTAAAATTGAAAGATTTTTATATCCAATTTCATTTTTCGCAAGCAAAACAAGATGTGAATAAGCAAGATTATTTACTCTTGCCCTTTCAAAACGGCTATTAGGAGCAACATAAACCTCACATCCTATGATCGGCTTAATTCCCTCGGCCTTGCACGCCTTGAAAAAGTCAACAACGCCGAACATATTTCCGTGGTCAGTGATAGCAATTGCAGTTTGACCTAAGCTTTTTGCAATTTTAGGTATATCTTTAATTTTACAAGCACCATCAAGCAAGCTATACTCGCTATGTAAATGCAAATGAACAAAGCCCGACATTGTTATCCTCCTTTAAATTTTATTTTTTTGAATTTTTATGAAACTCTAATATTTTTTCGAGTCTATGATATATACCTGATTTAGAAATTGGAGGACTAAATTTTTTGCCAAGCTGTTCAAAATTTAATTCTCTAAATTCAATTCTTTTAAGTGCTGTCTCCTTTAACTGCTCTGGTAAAGCATCAATTTTGCCGTCATCAATAAGCTCCAAAATTGCATCAATATATTTTTCTGTAGCCTTAACAGCCTTTGAAATGTTTGCACTATCACAATTAGCAGCACGATTTACATTGTTTTTAAATTCCTTATAAATTTTACTATTCATAACAGCAAAGGTAGCATTATTAGCTCCTATTTTAGCGAGGAAGGTTTCTATCTGCTCACTGCTTCTAAAATAGATAATATATTTGCCACCTCGCATCGCGAGCTTTGGAGAAAAGCCAAGCTGAAGAAGGAAGACTTCAATCTCTTTTTGCTTTTTCTCTTGCTCAAAAACAAGCTCTAATCTATAAGATTTTTGCGGGTCATTAACAGTTCCGCAAAAAAGAAAGATAGCTCTTAGAAAATATCCACTACAAAGGTCGCACTTGAATATTTCATTATCATATTCGGCAATTGTAGAAAATCTTA
>JAFTIV010000191.1 GCA_017456685.1 Clostridia bacterium
CTGTGATGTCAGCGGTGCCGTATTCCTTCTTGCACGCTGCTGCAAGAGCTGCCTCGATTTTCTCAATCATATAATCCATAGGGATATGTCTTTCCCTCTCGAGTAGCTCAAGTGCCTCAAAAAATTCGTTGTTCATTTTTTTATAATTCTCCTTTTAAAATTCAAAATAAATATTCATTTTCGCAATCGCCTTACGAGCAATTGCAATTTCCTTGTCTGTTTCAAGCACAATTTGCTCACCATCATACGACTTAAGCGTGCCAACAATAGCCTTTTGTCCCTCAATCGGTGCAAAGAGCCTTGCAATCACCCTCTCGCCTATACATTTTGATAGGTGAAAATCGTTCTTTATCACTCTTTCTATTCCAGGTGAGGAAACATCGAGGTGATATTCTTCCTTAATCGGGTCGTGCTCATCAAGCACGGGGTCAATGGCGCGCGACATTTTCTCACAATCCTCAATGCCGATGCCTGCCTCGCTATCAATGGTTATCGTAAGATGATACTCCGCGCCGATTTTTTCATACTCGACATCCCATATGGTATAGCCAAGCTCCTCGGCAACAGGAGTAGCAAGTGCGAGAACCTCAGCGACAATGCCCTTGGTCTGTTGCTTCATTTTACCATCTCCTTGTAAAACAAAATCTGCGAAGGTGGGACTTCGCAGATAGTAAAAATACTATTATCGTGCTTATTATAGCATATGCTTTTTCAAAATGCAAGAGTTTTTTTATTTTTTTCCAAAATATTATTATTATATAGTTTACAAAATGAAATATTTGTGCTACAATACTTGCAAGAATTGATTTTTTATGCAGGCCCTACGCATCCGCGCCGTCTGCTAAGGAGATTTATGAGCAAAAGAGAAAGGACGAGCGAAATCCTCGTTTCACTTTTGAAGGCATGCGCCTATGCTCTTGCGTTCTATTTTTCTCAGGTCGCTCTCGGCATTGCTCTTAGCATCATTATGCCAAAGGTCACAGACGACTTTCTTATATCAAGGTCAATGGAGCTTTCGATTATATCGAACCTAATTTCGGTTGTGCTCTGTGTCCTGCTTATGAGAGGAATTGAGAAAAAAAGCACCTGCGAGGGCTTCAGCCTGCATTTTGATATGCCAAAGCCCGCTGTCGTGCTCGGCTTGAGCGCTTCCGTCGGGGTTTTCCTTCAATATGTGGTTTCGTTCGTAATAAATACGGCTACGCTTCCGTCCGCCTGGCTAACCGAGCTTGAAGAGAGCTCTGCCCTGCTTCGCGAGGGAACGCTCGCCTCACGAATTATCGCATTAGCTATAGTCGCACCGCTTGCCGAGGAGATTATCTTCCGTGCTTGTATTCAGGGCACGCTTTCAAGGGCAATGAACAAATGGGTTGCAATCTCAATCTCGTCACTCGTTTTTGGAGTTGCGCACGGACACACCCTTGGCATTATTACAGCAATTATAATCGGCTTTCTTTTGGGCTGGCTGTACGCACAGCTCGGGTCTATTTTCCCGTCGATGCTTTTGCACCTTGCGTACAATTTAACCTCGGTTTTCCTAAATCGACTTAATTTAGTTATTTTTATTATCTCGTGCGTGTGCCTCGTGCTCGGCATCGGGTATCTTATCTATATAGGCATTACACACAGCAAAAAAGGAGAAAATGATGAAGCTTTATAACACACTTTCAAGAGCAGTTGAGGAGTTTGTTCCTCGTGAGGCTGGCAAGGTTCAAATGTACACCTGCGGTCCTACTGTATATCACTTTGCGCACATAGGAAATCTTCGCACATATATGATGGAGGATGTTCTCGAGAAGGCACTTCGCTATGAGGGCTACGATGTCAAAAGAGTTATGAACATAACCGATGTTGGTCACCTTACAAGCGACGGCGACACAGGCGAGGACAAGATGCTCAAGGGCGCTAAGCGCGAGAAAAAGACGGTTTTGGAAATCGCTGAGTTTTACAAGAATGCGTTTTTCGATGACTGCAAAAGGCTCAACATAAAGACCCCTGACATAATCGAGCCCGCTACAGGCTGTATTCCCGAATTTATAAAGACCATTGAGGGTCTTATCGAAAAGGGCTATGCTTATTTTGCTGACGGAAATGTTTACTTTGACACCTCTAAGGTTGCTGACTATAACGCGCTTACAGGTCACTCAACTGACGAGCTTATGGTTGGCGTAAGAGATGATGTTGAGGAGGATACAAGCAAGCGCAACAAGAGCGACTTCGTGCTTTGGTTCACCAAATCTAAGTTTGACGACCAAGAGCTTAAGTGGGACTCTCCTTGGGGCGTTGGCTACCCTGGCTGGCATATTGAGTGCTCCTGCATCAGCATGAAGCACTGCGGTGAGTATCTCGACATTCACTGTGGCGGTGTTGATAACATCTTCCCACACCACACAAACGAAATCGCACAGAGCGAGGCTTATCTCGGTCACAAGTGGTGTAGCTACTGGTTCCATGTACACCACCTCAACGACGAAACAGGTAAAATGTCAAAATCAAAGGGTGAGTTCCTTACAGTTTCTCTCCTTGAGAGCAAGGGCTACAACCCCCTTGCATACCGCTTCTTCTGCTTGTAATCTCATTATCGCAAGCCTCTTGTGTTCTCCTACGAGGCACTTGACCAAGCAAGCGCAACCTATAACAAGCTCCTTCGCAAGATTGCAAATCTCTCTCGCGACGGCGAGGCTGATATGGAGTTTGTCAAGTCAAATCGCGAGCGCTTTATCAAGGCAATCTCAAGCGATATGAATACAGCTCTTGCAATTACAAACATTTATGACATCTTGAAGGCTAAGGTTAGCGATGCGACTAAAATCGAGGCGCTTAAGGACATTGACAGGGTCTTGAGCCTTGACCTCGTTCAAGAGGTAGAGCAAAAAGAGGACGCACCTGTGGCTGAAAAGAGCGCTCTTGAGCTTGAAATTGAATCTCTTATCGCGGAGCGCGCAGAGGCTAAGAAGGCTAAAAATTACGCTCGCGCTGATGAAATCCGTAACGACCTTAAGGCAAGAGGAATTACTCTTATTGACACTCCTCAGGGAACGACATACACTATCGAATAAGAGCATTATTCGATTTAAATCTATATAATGCCATAGCCGACTTTTTTGGTCGGCTATGCTTTAGAAAGGCACATTATGGCTAACAATTGTGAAAGCTGTGAATATTTCGACTACGACGAGGAAATTGACGACTATGTGTGCACAATTGACCTCGACGAGGACGAATATCTTGACTATTTAACAAGAAAAGCGAGCTCCTGTCCGTACTACAAATTCTACGACGAATATAAGTCCGTGCAGAAGCAAAATTAGCACGAGCGGTGCAAAGCAACGCTCTGCAATGAAATCCGTCTTGCGACGGTTGAAATCTGCTTTGCAGATGAAATCGCTTCGCGATGAAATCCAAAAAGGTTCGCTTTTTGGACTTGAGCTTGACGGCTTTCATCAAAGATAAATCAATGAAAACAGTGCGTAAGCGCGTTTTCTACCTTTTCTCTTCACTTTTCACTCTTCACTTTTCACTCTTCATTCCCCCGCCCCCTTTAGAGTAAGGGGGGACAGCGTAGCAGGGGGGATTGTAAGCCCGTTCGAGAGAACAGATAGGATAGGCTTCCATCAAATATAAATCAACGAAAACAG
>JAFTIV010000192.1 GCA_017456685.1 Clostridia bacterium
GCACCTGTTATCAGCATCGACAAGGGTGTGCAAAGGCTACCGAAATATGAAACAGACGAGCTTACAAATTCAGGAATTGGCACTCTTGCAATGAATAGCACCAAGCCTATAATACAAGGAAGTGTACCAAAATTTAAAACCATACCCTTTGGACTAATTTTTATGTCTTCTCTTTTCCTTGCGAGAATTATAATTCCCCATGTCCACATAAAAAGATTGAAGGATACCACGAAAAAGCTTCCGTAGAATAGCCCCTCCTCGCCAAGAATAGACTCGATAAGAGGAAAGCCTATGAATGCACAGTTTCCAAAAATAGTGGCAAATTCACAAATTTTTCTCTCATTTATTTCTTTATATTTCAAAACAGAAAAGTATGCAATCACGGCAACAAGCGCGTGAAACGCAAGCCCCAAGCCAAGCACAACAAAACCGTTTTTCAACCTTTCCGCTGAGTACTCAACTCTTGTCATAGATCCTATAATCATGAAGGGCTGACCAATTTTTATGACTATTGTAGAAAGCACCTTTGATGCACTGTCGTTGATTATATTAAGCTTACTTGCAACATAACCAACTATAAGCATAACAAATAATGCTAAAATAACCGTATAAAAGGCTGACAAATCCATTTTTTCTCTTTCCTTTAACTATTTTGCATAGATTTTAGCATTTTTATTATTAAATTACAATAGCTTTGAGAAAATTTCAATAGCATTATTTTCACAAATACATTTACAATACTCAGTTATATATGGATAAAGGCTTGCTTTAATTTTTGTTCCACATTCACAAAGAAACGCATATTTAATATCATTTTGATAAATACCACTCAAGAAAAGATAATAGCTTCCGCTTGCTTGATTACGATAAACGCTTCCTGCTCCATCGTAATCGGCTTTTTTTAGTCCTGCACAAGCGCAAAGTAACTCCCTTAGCGCCTCAAACTTATAGATGATTTTGGAAAGAGGCCTTGACCTTGCGATCGGTACTATTTCTCTTGCTCTACTTATAAAGACCTCGCAGCCTCCATCCTTGGATATGTACACCTCAGCAGATATTCTCCCCATACCCGACAATTCCACCTCTCCACTCTTTTTTAACTTTTCAAGAAGCTCTCTTACGGAAAGATTTAATTTTCCTCCTTCGTCGCCATTAGAAATATCGTATTTCCTTGCCTCATCGGCGCTTAAGGATATTTTATATGAACCATTTTCTACCCTTATAATCTCCATAGCTCTCCTTTTGAGGCAGATTGCGCCTCTTTTTAACATTATACAAATCAGCAGGCTTTTTGTGCAATGCTTAACTTTTTCACATAAAGGATATTTTTGAGAAAACTAAAGGCATTTTTGAATTAAAAGGTAAAAGGGGAATTTTTTTAGCAATGATGTAATATGCTTTTAATACAAAGGTTTTTTTGGAGGATTTATGAAAAGATTTTTATTTTTTTGTGTTTTGGCAATATTCTCGCTATCGATAAGCGTTTGCGCCTCAAGTAAGCTTTCGCCCGCAATTGATGTAATAGCTGAGGACAGCGGAATGGTTAAGGCGGGTATTATCAATGACGGAAGGCTTCTCTTTAGCGCCTATGATTTTGATGAGGCATTAGGAACGAGTATTAATTCAATAAGAATTGTTTCCTTGCCAGATTCAAGCACTGGCAGACTCATGCTTGATGATTTATATGTGGTAAAAATCCAAGTAATAGATAGAAAAGCCTTATCCTCTCTGCGATTCGTACCCAAAAACGACGAGGAGGCGGAATGTGTATTTTCGTTTATTCCAAGCTCAGGTAATTATGAAATTGAGTGCACTCTAAAGGTTCTTGAAGAAACAAATTACGTTCCCATAGCGACAAATGGCTCTGCAATTTCCACTTGGACAAATAAAGATATCTCCTGCTTTGGTGTGCTTAATGGAAGTGACCCAGAGGGGGACTCTCTTAGGTTCGAAATTGTCTCCTATCCCGAAAAGGGCTTAGTTCAAATTGTAAATGCAGAAACAGGAGATTACAAATACACTCCATATGAGGGCGCTAAAGGAAAGGACTCCTTTACATATAGAGTGCGCGATTCTTACGGAAACTACTCAGCGGAAAGCACCGTAAACATTAAAATTGAGAAAACAAAAACTACTCTTGTTTTTGAGGATATGAATGGGCACAGAGCGCACAACGCCGTTTTAGAGGTTGGTAGTGAGTATATGAGTTGTATAAAAAACGAAAACGGAACGTACAGCTTTAATCCTAACGGCACAGTTACAACTGAAGAGTTTTTGTCTCTTGTTATGAATGTAATGGGAGCAAAGGATGTGCCTGAGCTCGAGAAAACACGCTTTGCTGACGATGCTGAAATAAGTAACGATTATAAGGGCTATTTTGAGAGTGCTTTCGCCCTTGGAATAATAAGTGGTGAGCGCAAGGCTGATGGAATTTATGTAAATCCAAAGAAGGAAATCACAACAGCCGAGGCGGCTGTAATTATCAATAAAATCATAGGCGCAAAAAGCAATGCATCTCTTGGCGTATTTGCCGATGAAGACGAAATTCCAGACTGGGCAAAATCGGCAATTGTATCTCTTACAGAGCTTGGAATTTTAAAAAGAGAAAACGGAAAAATTAATCCTAATTCTCCGCTTACTCGAGCTCAAACAGCTCAAATTTTAATGTCTCTTTTAGAGTACAGAGGCAAGCTTAATCACTAATAATATAGAAAAGCGTTGCAAATGCAACGCTTTTCTAATTGTTAAATTTTTAAATGCTTTAATTTTTAATTTTTAAAATTCTAAAATTCTATAATTATCATTTTTCACTTAACCTGCATATCATTAATTTTCTTCTCGTTCGGGGTTACATAAGCAGTCCAGTTCACATGATAAATTACATATCCCGGCTTAGAGCCCGAGGGCTTTTTTACATTTTTTGCGGGGGTATAATCAACAGCGATATTGTCACCCTGCGCCTTCGAATAAAATGCGGCAATTTCGGCAGCCTCGGTAAAGTCAACCTCGGGTGGCTCCTCTCCGCTTGTCTGTAAAAGAACGTGAGAGCCAGGCAGATTTTTTACATGAAACCACCAGGCGGTTTTTGTTGCAAGCTGAGTGGTAATATAATCA
>JAFTIV010000193.1 GCA_017456685.1 Clostridia bacterium
ACCTTTGCCTTCTCATCAGCTGTAAGCTGTGTTTTATTCTTGAGAGAGTCGTACTCTGCCTTGCCATCATCAATTTTCTTTAGAAGCTTTGAAGCGACAACAAATGCCTCAAAATCGGTTGCAGACATTGCATTGATTTCGGCATATATTTCGGTTGCAAAAGCATTCATTGAATCTACTACAGCCTTGTCTTGAGCCTTCTCTTCATCGGTTCTCTTAGCATCATAATTTGATTGCATATGCAAGAACTTAGATATTTTTGCATCATAATTTACATTTTTAATATAGGTCCAATCATCAATTACGGCGCCATCTTCTCTGTATGTGATATAGCCATTTCCAGTATAGTCGTTATTCATATCATAAAGTGCTTTGCCGTTCTCGTCGCGAACAACCTTTATAATTGGGTCGTTCTCGTTTTCCGTACGATCAAGCACATAGTCAACATCTTCTATACCATATTGAAGGATTGTACGAATTTCAGCATTGGTATTCAATGCATAAAGAACCATCATTGCTCTATCGTAATTGATTGAAAAGTCGGTGATAGCGAACATAGAACCAAAAACTTCCTCTTCTCTCAATACAGGAGTACCTGTCTTTACGATATAATAATCCTGCTCCAAGGCTTGAGCACCTGCAAGAGTACCATTGTAAATAGTAACGCCTGCCTTTTCTCCCTCGACAAGCGCGGGCTTAACATAGTTAAGCTCCTGCAATTGCTTGTAAAGCAAGGTGTAGTCCAAATATGCCTCATTTCTGTAAATTGCTTCGCCAACAGTACTACCGTTATTTGAAACAACAAGACTACTTCCCTCGCCCCAGAAGGATATACCTGGAGTTGTTTCATTTCCAACAAACGGAACGACTCCTTGAGCATTAAGAGCGCCTATTTTCTTTATAATTTCACCACAATCAACAATAGAGCTGATTGAATTAACATCAACATTAACTCCTGCATCCTCTGCAAGCTTCTTGTCAATAAGAATGAATTGGAATTCATCCTTTGCATAATCACGATTGTTAGGAATAGCATACAAATTCTTATCAACAATCAAGGAGTCAATTAACTCGTTTTTAATAATTTTCTTAATTCTTGGATAAGTCGCACTTTCACTTGTTACATACGAGGTAAGTGAATGGAGATATCCATTTGAAACAAACTGCGAATATGTAGCATAATCTCTAATCAAGCAAATATCAACCTGGTTATCAAGAACTGACGGGAATTTAAGCTTATAGAAATAATCATCCTCGTCCTCGGCATTATCAGGATATTGCTTTTCAGCATCATTTACATACTGTGTTCCCAAAAGATATGGCTTTTTTGAGGGATCAGCTATTATTGAATTTTTAGATGCGGCAAGCTGCTCTGCAAGCTTTTGCTCATAAAGCTCGTTTGAAACGGCAACTATGTCAACCCTTGTGTTATCCGTAGAAAGATTAGCATTTATAGCCGTCTCAACAGCCTCAAGTCTTTCATTAAACTTGGCGTCAGCAGAGTCGGAATTCGTTGGAACCCATATAGAAATTGTATATGCGGTTTCACCAGCGCTTGCATTTTCTCTTCTCTTCTCATCATCCGACTTTTCGCTACTACAGCCTGTTAAAGCAAGCGAAACAATCATAAGAACAACGAAAAGCAGAGCAAGTATTCTTTTACTCATTTATTTTACTCCTCCAAATCGAGCGATTACAATCTTTTATAATTTTACTATAAATTTGCGCATTTGTCAAGAGATATTTGCGCATCATTTATAATTTCAAAATTAGTCAAGGTATGCCTTGAGCTTTTTGGAACGACTTGGATGGCGAAGCTTGCGAAGTGCCTTAGCCTCAATTTGACGAATTCTCTCACGAGTAATGTCGAACTTTTCTCCAACCTCCTCAAGAGTTCTTGTTCTACCATCATCAAGACCAAAACGAAGTCTAAGAACCTCTTCTTCTCTTGGTGTTAATGTTTTAAGAACCTCGTTGAGTTGTTCCTTAAGAAGTGTATAAGATGCTGCCTCAGCTGGTGCGGGAGAATCCTCGTCAGGAATAAAGTCACCAAGATGGCTATCCTCCTCTTCACCTATAGGAGTTTCGAGAGAAACTGGCTCGAGGGCATACTTCATAGTATCTCTTACCTTTTCAGGGGTCATATCGATCTTTTCTGCAATTTCCTCGGGGGTAGGCTCTCTACCGAGCTCTTGAAGAAGCTGTCTTGAAACGCGAGAAACCTTATGAATGGTTTCTACCATATGAACTGGAATTCTTACAGTTCTCGCTTGATCGGCAATTGCTCTTGTTATGGCTTGTCTTATCCACCAAGTAGCATAAGTTGAAAACTTATATCCCTTATCCGAGTCGAATTTTTCAACCGCCTTCATAAGACCGAGATTTCCCTCTTGAATGAGGTCAAGAAATGCCATTCCCTTGCCAACGTGCTTTTTGGCAATGCTTACAACAAGACGAAGGTTTGCTTCAACAATTTTGTTTTTAGCATTTTCGTCTCCATTTTTCATAAGTGTAGCATAGTGCTTCTCATCGTCTGCGCTAAGAAGTGGTACTCTTCCTATTTCCTTAAGATACATTCTTACGGGGTCATCAACTGATAAGCCCTCCTGCATCTTTTCAATCTCCTCGGGACTAATAAGCTGTTCAAGCTCCTTCTCAAGATTATCGACATCCTCTCCGGTAAGCTCCTCTGGATTTTTGTTTACGATGCTTTCAAAAAGCTCATCAAGCTGGTCGTCGGCAAAATAGTCGATTTCCTCATTCTTGGAATCCTCTTGATCAACAGATGTACTCTTGTCAATTATTCCGTTTATATCGATTTCGTTTTTCATAAATTACCCCTCTTTTTTCTTCTTCAAAAGGCTTTGAAGCGAATCTACACTATCGTCATCGCCCTTTTGATTTTTTTCGCTTCGTAATGCCTCTATACAGCTATCAAGCACATCTGCTCCGTTTGAGGTGAGCATTTGCCTGTCTGTAAGCATTCGCGATATTCTTGAAATTTCCTCTTGCGAAAAGTTCTCAAGCATGTATGCAATATCAAATTTTACATTCATCGCGCTAAGCGCTTGCATTTTCTCGAAAACCCTTCTACTGAAGGTTGTGATAAAATCGTCAGCCTTAAGTGTTGATATAGCTTTTTGGAAATGCTCCTCTCGAAGCTGCATAAGACCTAATATCGCCTCCTCGGCCTTAGTCGCCTTTATGTTCGCTGAGCTTTCCGGATTTATTCTATCTCCAATACCGCTTGCTGCACGATAAATATCATTCTTTTGCTTTTGTCTTCCTTCTCGCTTGTTGGCTCTCAAAATAGAGCTAACATCTCGAGAAATCAAGGATTTAGAAATTCCTAACACCTTGGCTGCCTTAGTGCAATAAATCTCTCTTTCAATTTCTGACGGGAACTCCGCAATTACCCTACAAAGCTCGGCTCCTGCCTTTATTTTGTCTTGGTCGTCAAGAACATTATACTTAGATAAAATTTTCTCAGCCTTATGGTCAAAGCGAGTCATAGAGCTATTTAAAAGCTCCCTAAATTTTCCAGGGCCAAAGGTCTTTATAAATTCATCAGGGTCCTTTGCACCAGTCATTTTTAAAATTTTAACCTCTATTCCAACCTCCTGCAAAAGGTTGAATGCCTTATCTGCGGCACGCTGACCTGCAGCATCGCTATCATATGAAATGACAACCTTCTTAGTGTATTTCGAGAATATTCTTGCCTGCTCCGAGGTTATAGCCGTACCAAGCGTGGCAACGGCATTTTCAAAGCCTGCAGCATGCAAGGATATAACATCCATATATCCCTCACAAAGAATAAGCATATCCTCGCACTTTGTCTTTGCAAAATTTAAAGCGAAAAGGTTTCTACTCTTTTTAAATGCAGGCGTATCCGAGGTGTTGAGATATTTCGGCTCAGAGCCATCCATAACTCTACCGCCAAACGCAACTACATTTCCCGCTGTATCAATTATTGGAAACATTATTCTGTTACGGAAATAGTCATACGCAGTTCCCTTCTTGCTTTTTCCGCAAAGGAAGCCTACATACATCTCCTCATCAGTATAGCCAAGCTTTTTTAAATGGTCATGAAGCATACCGAAGCTATCAGGTGCAAAGCCAAGACCAAAATGCTTAATTACTGATGGCGCGAGTCCTCTTTTTTTATAAAGATAATCTCTTGCTTGAGCCCCAAGAGCTTCATCCATTAGGCATTTATTAAAAAATACAGCTGCCTCCTTGTTCATATCAAGGACTCTTTGACGACTCACTCCGCGAGCTTGAGTATCTCCGTCGATATTATCAGGCAATGTAATTCCTGCTCTTTGAGCAAGAGATTTAATTGCCGATATATAATCAATATTTTCAGCGCGCATTACAAACGAAATTGCATCTCCGCCTGCGCCACAGCCGAAGCAATAAAAGGATTGTGTTGATGGGAACA
Organism: Clostridia bacterium; assembly: GCA_017456685.1. Classification (GTDB taxonomy): domain Bacteria; phylum Bacillota; class Clostridia; order Oscillospirales; family CAG-272; genus RGIG2000. The sequence continues at coordinate 4,442 of JAFTIV010000193.1, forward strand.
CGACAAATGATGGCGTTTTCTCGCTATGAAAAGGGCAAGAGCCACTAAAATTAGAGCCCGCTCTTTTAAGTGTGACATACGAGGAAACGACACCTTCAATGTCATTTCTAAATTTAATTTCTTCAATGATTTTTGGGTCTATCATTTTGTTCTTCTCCAAGAATTTGGAACAAATAGCTCTCTAAACAAGTCAACAGCATATCTGTCTGTCATACTCGAGATGTAGTCACACACGCACCTCTCGACAGGCTCGCTTTCGAGGTTTTTCTTATAAACACCAATTAGCTCCTCGGGGTTTTTAACAAAATAGGTAAAGAGAGTGCCGAGCATTTCAATAGC
>JAFTIV010000194.1 GCA_017456685.1 Clostridia bacterium
ACCGAAAATATCCTCAATGCCAAGCTCGGCATCGTTCATCTCAGGTGGGAGCATTGACTGTGTCGCAAGCGAGGAAAAGCCTGAGATGATGCCACCTGCAAGCGCGCTTGCACCAAACATAATAAGGCTCCACACGATTGAGTTTACAAGCTTTGAGCAAAGCACCTGAGTAGGTGTTACAGGAAGGGTAAAGGTGAGATATGCCTCGTCAGAGACGGTTGATTTATAATAATCAATCAAGAGCACAACCTGTATAATCGTTGGAACTGCAATCAGTGCAAGGCTGACAACAAATTCAAGCATCATAGAAAGAAGTGACAAAAGCGCATAGCCCGTCGAGAGCTCCTCGCTTATGCTTCTTGCAATAAGGCTTGTCATAAATGCGGTGTTTAGCGAGCCCGCCACAGCGACAACACCTATTGCGATAAGCATCGGTATGCCGAAGCGCAAAACCGCCTTAAAATCGTGCTTAAAAAGCTTAGCAAACATATCTAAACACCTCCCTAAAGTGCATATCAAGGCTCTTACCCTTCTCTGCCTCTATTGTCCTTGCGTTACCTGCCTCAAAGATTTGTCCGTTGTATATAAACAAATACTCGTCAAGCACCTTTTCAATGTCCATAATAAGGTGAGTAGAAATAATAACAGTTGACTCAGGAGAGTGATTTTTGATTATTGTATCAATAATATACTCTCTTGCAGCAGGGTCAACGCCTGCAATCGGCTCGTCAAGCAAATAAAGCTTAGCGCGCCTTGCCATTACGAGAATAAGCTGTACCTTTTCCTTAGTTCCCTTTGAAAGAGTTCTCATCTTCGCCTTCTTGTCAACGCCGAGGTCCTCGAGCATTTTTTCTGCCCTTTCCCTGTCGAAGTCAGCATAGAAATCGCAGAAGTAGTCAAGGCACGCCTCAACTGTTTTCCATGAGGCGAGATATGTCCTCTCGGGAAGATAGGAAACCATCGCCTTTGTCAAAACGCTTGGCTCGTTTCCGTCGATTGCAACTACTCCGCCATCTTTCGTAAGAAGTCCTGCAAGAATTTTTATAAAGGTCGTTTTTCCACTTCCGTTAGGTCCTAAAAGTCCTATGATTTTTCCCTTTGGCAGGGCAACATTCAAGCCGTTAAGCGCACAAAAGCCGTTATAATACTTTGTAAGCCCCTGCGCATATACAATATTTTCGTCCATAAAAGCTCTCCCTTCAATGTTCTACAAGCACAGTTTAGCACAATTTTTTGCCCCTGTCAATATCTCACTTTTTTCAAAACTGTTTACAATGGCGAAAAATCGTGATAAAATATATATAGAAGTATATCAAATGTAAAGGAGGAAATATTCTTGATTAAGCTTAATTTTCTTGGCGCAGCTCACGAGGTCACAGGCTCGTGCACGCTTCTTTGCGTGGGTGACAAGCGAATTCTTATCGACTGTGGAATGGAGCAAGGAATTGACACCTATGAAAATGCCGTGCTTCCTGTTTTGCCGATGGAGATTGATGCAATTTTGCTAACTCACGCACATATTGACCACTCGGGAAAAATTCCTGCAATGGTGGCAAGCGGTTATAGCGGTCCTATCTACTCAACCGTTGCGACCTACCGCCTTTGCGAAATTATGCTTCGCGATAGCGCGCACATTCAGGAGCAGGAGGCTAAGTGGCAAAACCGAAAGGCGAAGCGCGCCGATGCGGGCACCTACACCCCGCTTTATACATTAAACGATGCAAACAAGGCTCTTGAGCTATTCAAGACCGCGTCATATGGCGAGGAAATCGAAATTCTTGACGGCATTAAAATCTCCTTTCAGGACGCGGGACACCTTCTTGGCTCGTCGTCGATATATATAAGGGTAAACGAGCACGGAGAGGAAACAACGCTTCTGTTCTCGGGCGACTTAGGAAATGTTAGGCGCCCTCTAATTCGCGACCCGCAGATGCCAAGCGAGGCGGACTATGTAATTGTAGAATCAACCTATGGTGACAGATTACACGGTGAGCGCCCTGATTACGAGGCGCAATTTACCGAAATCATTCAACGCACGCTTGACAGGGGCGGAAATGTCGTTATTCCATCGTTTGCGATAGGCAGAACGCAAGAAATTCTCTACCTTATAAGAAAGATAAAGGACGAGGGGCTCATAAAGGGGCACGACAATTTCCTCGTTTATGTTGATAGTCCTCTCGCTGTTGAGGCGACAAATATCTACTCAAGTGGTCTTACGGATTATTACGACAAGGAAACGCTTGAGCTTCTCTCAAGGGGCATTGACCCGATTAAATTCAAGGGGCTTAGCCTCGCAATCACGAGCGACGACTCTCGTGCCATCAACGAAAATCCCTCACCTAAGGTTATAATCTCGGCATCGGGAATGTGCGAGGCGGGCAGAATTAGGCATCACCTTAAGCACAATTTGTGGAGACGCGATAGCACAATTTTGTTTGTTGGCTATCAATCCGTTGGCACTCTTGGCAGAAAAATCATCGAGGGGGCGGAGTATGTGTCGCTCTTTGGCGAGGACATCGCCGTTTGTGCAGAGCTTGCGACAATTGAGGGCATAAGCGGTCACGCGGACAAAAATATGCTTCTTGACTGGGTAGGCGCTCTTAAAAGACCACCCAAGAGAGTGTTTGTAAATCACGGCGCGGACACGGTCTGTGACGATTTTGCACTTGCAATCAAGCAAGAGCTCGGCTTTGAGGCTACTGCCCCATATAGCGGTGATGTATATGACCTTACCCTTGGCGGTGAGTGTATTGAAAAGGGCGCTATAAGGCGTGTAACACCTAAGGTTGTAAGCACCAAAAAGCGCGCAACCGTTGTCTATGAAAGGCTAACTCAGGCGGGCGCAAGGCTTATGAGCATTATTGAGCAAAACAAGGGTGGGGCGAACAAGGACCTTGCGCGCTTCACGAGCCAAATTGAGGCGCTTTGCGAGAAATGGGAAATCCCCGACTACTTTAAAAAGAAAAAATAAAGAAAAAAGCCTATGGCGCACACGCCATAGGTCTTTTTCTTAAAATGTAATTGAGTATTTAATGGTAATAAACGATGACTCATCGTAGTTGAGCGAATACTCGCGCTCCTCTGTGTCGGTATAAGAGCATTTTACGATTTGGTCATATGCTGATAGGCTAACTAAGCGACTAATGCCAAGAATAGGAATTGTAATTCCCTTTAGCTTAATACCATCCTCTGTCATTTTCTCACTAAGGTGCTTAAAGAAGGTGTAGGTGTCGCCCACAAGCGAAATTTCCCCCTCATATTTCACCTTTGCACCAAAGCGTAGATGCTTCGTTTTCTCGAGGCGGAAATTAGGCTCAAGCCTCACACGCGAGGTGATGCTTATCTTCTGCGCCTTTGCTACCGCTTCCTTTACCATTTTAGGCGTTACTCCATCTGGATAGGGTTCCTCGAAATCAAGACTCATAGGTACAAACGCCTTAAACCTATATGCTCCCTTGACTCGTTTTTTGTCGTCCCTTTGCTCGAAATCACCTGCGGAAATCCTTTCGCGAATGGTGTCCTTCAAGCCCTCGTACACAGTCTCTAAATGTCTATCAAGTAATGCTTTTTTGTGTCGTTCAATAAGGACCTTGAGAAGCTCAATTGATGGGTCGTTAGCACTTCCCTCGCTAATACCCTTGAGCTCTTCAAAAAAAGCCATATGCTATTCTCCTTTTTAAAGACTTTTTTGGGTATGGGTATATTTTACCATAAAGTGAGTGGCTTGTCAACAAAAATCGTACGCGCCCCGACACATAAATCTTAAAAAGCAAGAATTATACACACAGGGTAAAAGAAAAGCAGACAAGTTCTTGCTTGTCTGCTTTTCAAATTTGAAATCAATTCTCCTCGTCGTCCTCGAAGGAATATGAATTAAGCTCCTCAAAATCAAGAAACTCGGCAAGAGTCATATTAAAAGCCAAGGCTATTTTATGAAGCGTTTTAACCCTTGGATTTTTTGTCAATCCTCTTACAATGTTATCAAGCGTAGATTGCTTGACATCACTCATTGTCGCTAGCTTGTTAATTGCTATTCCTCTTTTCTTACAAAGCGCGCGAATTCTGTTTATATAAAGCTTAGAATATTCCATATAGTTCTCCCTCAAATTGTTACTCTTCTTTCAGCAATAATCTTCAAGAAGCAAGACAAGGCGCACCGCAAACAGCAGATGATGGTGTATAGCTCGCTCGAGCATTTAGAGCAAGTTAGGCTAGGCTCTGCTTTGCTCTTGGACGATGGTGTATATGGCATACATCGAGGTCAAGGGCAAAGCTAGTAA
>JAFTIV010000195.1 GCA_017456685.1 Clostridia bacterium
GCAATTGCGCCTATTGTCTTTCCGCCAAGCTTGAGATTTTTATAAATCAAGGTGGAATTATCCATTATCTTAACCATATTTTCGCTTCCTATGAACACCTTCGTTTCATCGTCGCTTTGGTCAATGGTGCTTATTGCCTTTATAATATCGCTCTTATCCTCAAAGGTGGATATCATTTGCTGAAGCCTATCAAGGTTGCTATATTCGGGGTATTGAAGCAGACGATTAAGTCCCTCAACCCTTACCTCAGCACCAAGCGCGTTCATCGTTTCGTAAATGCTCTTTACGACAACATTAACAAGCTCAGGGGCATCAGCCATTTTTTCTTCCATTTTCATTATAAGAGATATATTTATATCTTCAAGAGATACACCAGCGAGCACCTCGTTAAGAACGATTGCAAGCTTATCAATCTGCTCCCTTGTAACCTCGAAGGGTGGCTTTATATTCTTAGTTTTTACCTCGTCGGTTAGCGAGGTTACCATAATGAGAATAAAGCTATGTGGGTCAAGGTACATCGCCTGATAGCGTCTTATTGCGATGCTTGTTGGGTGGGATTGAAGCGAGATTGCGGTGTAGTTAGTCATTGCCGAGGCAACCTTGCGGGCATTTTCGAGGATTTTATCAATCTCCGCCTTCTTTACAGAAAGCATTTGACCAAGGTCCTGTGCCTCACGAGAGGTTACATCATACTCACGAACGAGGGTATCAACATAGAAGCGATAGCCAAGCTCTGATGGAATTCTTCCTGCCGAGGTGTGTGGCTGTTCAAGATAGCCAAGCTCCTCGAGCTCCGCCATTTCGTTTCGAATGGTTGCAGAGGAATATGGAATTTTCGCCTCTTGTGTGAGGTACTTAGAGCCTACAGGCTCTCCATTCTTAATATGAGCCTCAATGATAGATTTAAGTATAAGCTTTTTTCTTTCACTAAGGTCTGCATAATCGAAGCTCATTCTAATTCCTCCTTGCGTTTTTTGAGTTTAGCATTCTTTTGGGTCGAGTGCTAATCTCTATTCAATAATATATCATCGTTCGGATAGTTTGTCAATACCTTTTTTGAAAAAATTTCGAAAAATTTTAGCAAAGTCGTCTTTTGAGTGCTAAAAAATGTTTTTTGATATAAAATTATGATGAAAAATGGCTTTTTTAGTGCCTTTTGATGCTTAGCAGTTCGTTTTCTGTAGTGCTGAAAGCTACTTTTTTCATTAAATTTATTGACATTTTATTATAATAATGATAAAATATCAAAAAACAAAATTAAGGAGCTTTTATTATGACAAGAGCTAAAAAATCTATCAACATTAAAAGCATAACCTTCCTTGGTGTGCTTACTGCTATCGTCGTAGTTTTACAGCTTATTGGAAACTATGTTGCCATTCCTGTTGCGGGCGCGGTGGTTTCCATCTCGCTTTCTCTTATACCTATTGTTATAGCATCTACAATGCGCGGTCCTTGGGCTGGTGGCTGGCTTGGCTTCGTTTCGGCTATGGTGATTTTGCTTTTCAACGGAGCAACCTTCTTCCTTGGCTTAAATCCATTTGGTACAATTGTGACCGTAATTCTTAAGGGTACAGTATCTGGAATCGCCGCAGGCTTTGTTTACAAGATGCTTTCAAAAATAAACAAGTATTTAGGAGTTTTCGTAGCCGCTGCGGTTTGCCCTATTGTAAACACAGGAATATTCTTTATAGGCGGTATGATTTTCTTTGCTGACATTATCTGGGTTGTTGCGGTAGGTGCGCTCATCAACTTCTCGTTTGAGATTGCTGTAAACCTTATTTTCAGTCCAACAATTGTAAGGCTTGTTGATTATATCGAAAAGCGCTAAATAAAAACTCGCTCAAATAGGGTGGTATCCTTAGCGGAGAATTTACACTTTGACAAAAGTGCAAGCATCGCATTTGTCTGGACAAATGCAAAAGGGCTAAGCCCAAACCCTTAATACAAGCAGAAAGAGAGAACATACGGTTCATAGCCGAAAGTTCTCTCTTTTCTGTTGGTATAAAGTGATATTCTTTGCTAACGCAAAGAGTGATATTATCGCACAGCGACAGTGTTATTGAAGCCTTGCGGCTTCAGTGATATTCTATTCGCCCTATAAACTCGCGAAGCGAATATCACTCGTCGCAAGACGAATATCACTGCGAAGCAATATAACTCGCCGAAGGCGAATAGAGTTAGCGTGATACTCCATTAAGAGCATCACGCTATGAGCGAGTTTTCTTTTTTAATATTCAAATTTGATTGTCTGTCCAAGCTCAGCACTCTTAAATGCCTGCTCCATTATTTTAAGAACGAGGCGAACCTGATCGTGAGTTACAAGCTGTGCTTCCTCGCCGTCAATTGCCTTTACGACATTGCGATAGAAGTTGTGAACATCCGATTTTGGAATTTCAAGCTCATATTCATCAAGAGTTACGCTATCACGAGGTGCCATAGTCTTTGTAAGTCCTGCGGCTGTTTGAACAGGCAAAACATCGTTCTCATGCCAATACTTACATTTTGCAACCTTGGTTTTTTCTCTCCAGTCGGTGATAAGTGCGCTTCCCTTTTCAGCCTTCATATAAAATCTTGGAAGAGCGATAAAGTTATAGGTACCAACCTCACAGAAGGCAACCGCACCGCTCTCAAAGGTAATTGTTAGATAGAAGCCGTCATCAACCTCATCTGTGGTAATGTTTGTGATAACACAGTTTATAGTTGCAATTTTTTCGTTCTTATAGATAAGCATAAGCTGGTCGATTAGGTGAACTCCCCAGTCGAGAATCATTCCGCCACCGTATTGCTTATGGCATCTCCAGTCAGATGGAATTCCGCGCGAGCCGTGAATTCTTGACTCAACTCTTATAGGCTTACCTATTTCACCACTATCTGCAAGCTGTTGCATTGCAAGGTAGTCAATGTCCCAGCGCCTATTTTGGTGAACTGTAAAGAGCTTGCCACTCTCCTTAGATGCCTTAATCATCTCTTCAAGGTCCTCGCTCGAGAGCGCAACAGGCTTTTCACAAATTACATTCTTACCACCGCGAAGCAGGCGAGTTACTGTTTCAAGGTGAACATCGTTTGGAATTGCAACGGTTACAAGCTCAACGCTTTTGTCGCCGATAAGCTCATCAAGTGAGGAATATGCGTAAATTCCGCGCTCAGTCGCAAGAGTCCTTTTATTTTCGTCTATATCATAAATTCCTGCAAGCTCCAAAACATCGCTCTTTTGTGCGTGTCCAACATGCCAAGAGCCCATTCCGCCGTAGCCTACAACTGCAAATTTCTTTTTCATTATATAATATCTCCATATTGTTATTATATATATTTTTTGTCACTATGGTAATAATACAA
>JAFTIV010000196.1 GCA_017456685.1 Clostridia bacterium
AGCCATAATGACCTCTTTAAGGTCCTTGCCTGTGATGGCAGAGATATACTCAATATCAACCCTACCAAGGTTAGATAGAGAGAGAATTAAGCCGTCGCTTACGCTTTCGGTGTGTGTCTCGCTTGCCCTTTCATCAAGGGTGTACATATTTTCAAAGTCAAGGGGTAGGTCCATTGAGGTGACCTCTAAAATGTGTGCATCCTCCTCGTCCTTTGATTTGCGCTCGTTTTTTTCAAGCTCCTCAATTTGGTCGATGAGCTGGGTACGACGCGCGTCGTCCTCGGTGCTTTTCTTGAGAAGCGACGCTTCCTTTTCGAGGCGTCTTTTCTCTCGTTGCTCACGAAGGTCCTCAAGAAGCACCTCGGGGTTTTGTGCGTAGTAGTTCATATCGTCAACAGTAAGCCTACGATATGACTTCATCTCAGTGAGGAACAACTCAAGGTATTTTTGTGAAAGCTTCATTAAAATCACTCCTTATTTAAATAACTGAAGCCAATTTCCTATGTCGTATCATTATAACACGCCCCTAATATGCAAATGTCCCGATTTTGAGGACGCATTTTTATAAAAAATGTGCATAGGCTTTTTTTGATGATTTTCCGCCTAAAATTACTTTAGTGGATAAACACTCAAGCATATGATATCATTCTGTAAATTGCAAGTCAAGCGCGCGATGTCGCGAAAAAGTGACAGCCTTAAATACTATTGAAAAAATCGCGCAATTATGGTAAAATAAAAGCACTAAAAATCAAAAAAGAGGTAAAAATATGATTAGGTCCTTTGCATACGGAATGCTAAGCTCAAATATTTGCATAGTCAGCGATGGTGGCGAGGCGCTTATTGCCGACGCGGGCGGATATAATGAGGTAATGCTAAGATATATCGAAAAAAATAATTTGAAGGTGAAATATATAGTCCTTACTCACGGACACTACGACCATATTTGTGAGGTGGAAAAATACCTTTCGCTCTTTCCCGAGGCAACGCTTATGTATCACCCAAGGGAGCACGCGGTGCTGACTGACCCCGAGGCTAATTTGTCTCCTTGGCTTGGCAGAGAGCACAGGTCCTACGATTTGCCACACAAGTGCATTAACGAGGGAGATATAATAAGGGTCGGCTCACTTGAGCTTAAGGTTCTGCACACCCCAGGGCATACTCCTGGTGGAATTTGCCTTTTGTGCGAGGGCGAAAAATTTCTCATAAGCGGAGATACAATTTTCGATAATGGCTATGGAAGAACCGATTTTAAATACGGAAACGAGACCGAGCTTCATCGCTCGCTTGAAAGGCTTTATCCGCTTTGCAGGGAATATGACCTATATGCAGGCCACGATACAGGCTTTTGAGCATTTATGATAAATTTTAATTTTCACAGAAGCACCCTCGTGCGTAGCGCTATATATTTTTAAAATATATTGATTTTTTAAAAAAATGGTGCTATAATGAGAAAAAATATTCAAAAAGGAAAACTATATGAAAAGGCTTGACCCCGTAATTAAGAGGGAAACTCTTTATATCGGTGCGTGGGTGCTTATCTTAAGTGCCATTATGCAGGCGGTATTTTTGATAATAGGAAAATGGGATTATACGGTTTTGCTTGGCAATCTTTTGACGGGCAGTGCCTCCGTGCTTAACTTTTTTCTAATGGCGCTCACGGTTCAGCGCGCTGTTGACAAGGATGAAAAGGATGCAAGGGGTACAATGAAGGCATCTCAGGCGCTTCGTAACCTTATGATGTTTGTCATTGTCGTTCTTGGTGTGCTTTTGCCCTGCTTTAACATTTGGGCGAGCATAATTCCCGTATTTTTTCCAAGAATTTCAATGCTTTTTAGAGCAATGCTTAACAAAAAATAAAAAAGAGAAAATCACGCAAAAAGAGGTGATATGATGGATAGAAATAGCCGTCTTTTCAAGGCGGTTGATGCTATGCTGATTGCGCTTATGCTTGTGCCTATTCTCGTCGCCATTGTGCTCAAGGTGCTATTTACTCCTGTGGGCGAGGGCATTTCGATAACAGGTGCAAGAATATATTTCACAATACCTATGCCCCTTCAGGATTTACCGATTACCGAGGCACAGATAAACTCGTGGCTTGTTATGATTTCGATTTTTGCGCTCTGCTTGTTTTTGACACACGGGCTTAGCGTCAAGAAGCCACTAAAGAGACAGCTTATTATAGAATGGGCAGTCGAAAAGGTGCAGGCAATGGTAAACGGAAGCATGGGATTGACCTTTGCGGGCTTTGCCCCCTTTATTATGACAATTCTTGCCCTCTCGGCATTTTCGAGTCTGCTTTCGCTATTTGGACTCTTCCCGCCGACCTCGGACATCAACATTGTCGGTGGCTGGGCAATCTTAGTATTTGCGCTAATCACATACTACAAATTCAAATGCGGACCCGTTGAATACCTTAAGAGCTTTGCCGAGCCGATTGCGCTCACCCCTCTTAATGTAATAAGCGAGATTGCAACTCCGCTTTCAATGGCGTTTCGTCACTACGGAAATGTCCTTTCGGGAACGGTAATTGCTGTTCTTGTCACAACAGGACTTCAAGGGCTCTCGTCCCTTGTGCTTGGCTGGATTCCCGTTGTCGGGGAATTCCCGCTTCTTCAAATAGGCTTGCCAGCGATTTTGTCAATCTACTTTGATGTATTTAGCGGTTGCCTACAGGCTTATATCTTTGCAATGCTTACAATGATGTATGTCTCGGGCGCATTCCCTGCTGAAAAGTACGAGCAGAGAAGAAGGCTCAAGGAGCAAAGAAAAAAGGAAAAAAAGAATTCAATAAAAAATAAATCATCTAACGAAAATTTGGAGGTAAATTAAAATGTTACAAATAGCAATTGGTATTATTTTGGGATGCTGTGCGCTTGGCGCAGGTATGGCAATGATTGCAGGTATCGGTCCTGGTATCGGTGAGGGTAATGCAGTAGCAAAGGCGTGTGAGGCAATCGGCCGTCAGCCTGAGAGCAAGGGTGCGGTAACCTCAACAATGCTTATGGGATGTGCAATCGCAGAAACAACAGGTCTTTACGCGCTCGTTATTGCAATTTTGCTTATATTCGTAGCGCCTAATATGCTCGTAGATATTCTTCTTACAGTAGCACCTATTGCATAAGGGTAATAAAAATGGTACAAACATTAGATGTCATTTCTGTCAATCTGTGGCAGATATTGATTTCTCTTGCTAACCTTGTGATTTTGTTCGTTCTTTTAAAGAAGTTCCTCTATAAGCCTGTAAAAAACCTTCTTGCGCAAAGACAGGCAGAGATAGACGGACAATATAAGAGCGCACAAGAGGCACAGGAGCTTGCCGATAAGAGTAAGGCAGAGTGGGAGAAGCGTCTTGATGGTGCACAGAGCGAGGCTGAGGAAATTATTCAGCACGCAACCGAAAAAGCAAGCACCCACGGCGAGAGAATAATTGATGAGGCAAGGGAAAGGGCAGACGAGATTATTCGTCGAGCCGAGAGCGATGCCGAGCTTGAGCTAAAGAAGGCAAGGGAGCAGATAAAGGAGGAGATTGTTTCCGTTTCTACCGCCCTTACTGAAAAGGTGCTTGAGCGCGAGGTTGGCGATGCTGACCATAGAAGGCTTATTGATTCCTTTATCGAGGACTTAGACGATGACGGAAATGAGTAAGGCATATGGTATGGCTCTTTATGGGCTTGCCAAGGAAAATAAACAAGAAAAGAGCTATGCTGAGGCACTAAAGCTTGTGCTTACGCTCTTTAGCGAAAATCCCGAATATGTAGAGCTTTTGGCGACCCCGTCAATCTCCAAGGAGGAGAGGGCGCAGATAATTGAGGACGCGCTCGGCAAATGCGTGCCCGAGCATATACTCTCGTTTTTAAAGCTTCTTTGTGAGCGCGGAAGAATTCGTCAGCTTGCTGAGTGTGCAGAGGAGTTTAATAGGCTTCTTGACGAGGATATGAGGGTGTCCGTTGCTAAGGTGGTAAGCTCGGTTGAGCTAACTCCCGAGGAGAAAAAAAGGCTCAAGGCGCGTCTTGAAAAAATGAGTGGACGCAGGGTGACGCTTGAATGTAGGGTTGACAAGACTCTGCTTGGCGGAATGGTTGTCGAAATGGACGGCAGGGTTATAAATGGAAGCCTGCGCCACCGCCTTGACGAAATGAAGGATGTGATGAGCAGATGAGTAACAGACCTGAGGAAATCAGTAATATTATAAAGGCGCAAATCGAGAACTATAAGGCTCGAATTGAAATGCGCGAGACAGGAACGGTTATTCTCGTAGGTGACGGAATTGCAAGGGTTTACGGAATTCGTGAATGTATGGCATCCGAGCTTCTTGAGTTCGAGGACGGAAGCCTTGGACTTGCACAAAATCTTGAGGATGAAACTGTGTCGGTTGCCCTTTTGTCGAACGAAAACGATGTTCGTGAGGGTACAACCGTTAAGCGCACGGGTAAGGTTCTTTCCGTGCCTGTTGGTGAGGCAATGCTCGGTAGAGTAGTAAATGCTCTTGGCAAGCCTATTGACGGCAAGGGACCTATTGAAACGACCCTTACTCGCCCTATTGAGAGTGATGCGCCTGGAATTATCGAAAGAAAAAGCGTATCAGTTCCTCTCCAAACAGGAATTAAGGCAATCGACAGTATGATACCGATAGGTAGAGGTCAGCGTGAGCTTATTATCGGTGACCGTCAAACAGGTAAAACCGAGATTGCAATTGATACAATCATAAACCAAAGAAATACAGGAGTTATCTGTATTTATGTAGCGATAGGACAAAAGAGCACCTCTGTTGTTCAGCTTGTGAACGAGCTTTCAAGACACGGCGCTATGGACTACACAATAGTTGTGTCAGCCTCAGCCTCGGAGTCCGCTCCGCTTCAATATGTTGCACCCTATTCGGGCTGTGCAATGGCTGAATACTTTAGAGAGCAGGGCAAGGATGTCTTAATCATTTATGACGACCTTTCAAAGCACGCGGTTGCATATCGTGCCCTTTCGCTTCTTATTCGTCGCCCACCAGGTAGAGAGGCTTACCCTGGAGATGTATTCTATCTCCACTCTCGTCTCTTGGAGCGCGCAGCCTGCGTTGCCCCTGAGTATGGCGGAGGCTCTATAACCGCCCTGCCTATTATCGAAACTCAGGCAGGAGATGTGTCGGCGTATATTCCAACTAATGTAATTTCTATAACAGACGGACAAATATTCCTCGAAACGGAGCTTTTCCACGCAGGAATTATGCCCGCTATAAACCCAGGTATCTCCGTTAGCCGTGTAGGTGGCTCAGCTCAGCTTAAGGCTATGAAGAAGGTCGCAGGAGAGCTAAAGCTTCTTTATTCTCAATATAGAGAGCTTCAGTCCTTTGCACAATTTGGAAGCGACCTTGACGCAGATACAAAGGCGCGCCTCGCTCTTGGAGAAAGAATTGTTGAGGTGCTAAAGCAAAAGAGAAACTCACCAGTTCGTGTTGGCTGTCAGGTTGCTATCGTTTATGCTGTAATCAATGGCTATCTTGATAGCGTGCCCGTTTCCAAGGTTAGCGAATACGAGGCTGACCTTTTTACAAAGCTTGAGCGTGACTATATGTACCTGCTCGTAAGGCTTGAGGAGGGCTACTTTGACAGTAGCGACATCGAGGAGCTTAAAAGAGCTCTTGAGGAGATGAAATAATGGGTGCAGATATTAAGAAGCTGAGAAATCGCATAAAAAGCGTTGACTCAACCCTGCATCTTACAAAGGCTATGGGTCTTGTTGCCTCGTCTAAGATTAGGCGTGCAACGGATTCAATGAATAAGGCTCGACAGTACGAGAGGGCGTTTGCGGAGGCTATAGAGGCTCTTACCGCCTGCACCGAGTGCCAAAAAAGCCCATTTATGAGGGCGAGCGAGGGCAAAAAAACGCGCCTCATCGTCATCGCGGGTGACAGAGGCTTGGCAGGAGGATATAATGCAAATATCTTTAGAGCCCTTCGCGAGTATGGCGATGCCGAGCTTATTCCTATAGGCAAGCGCGCTTGCGAAAAATGTGGCAAGGAAATAAATAGTGCCGAGCGCTTTTCAAGCACACAGGCGCTTGAGCTTGCAAGGACTCTTTGTGAGGACTTCAAAAATGGCGAGTATGACCGCCTTGGAATTGTCGGCACAAAATATGTATCTATGCTTACCCAAGAGGCATATGTGTCGTGGATTTTGCCCCTCGAGAGAAAAGAGGACGCACCAAGCCACAACGCAGTTTTCGAGCCTGATGAGCAAAGCATTTTAAATCTTGCCATAGCAGAATATATCTCTGCTCTTATTATGAGTGCTGTTCGCGAGAGCTTTGCTTGCGAGATTGCCTCGCGCAGAAACGCAATGGATTCCGCGGGCAAGAATGCTCAGCAGATGATAGACGAGCTTGGGCTTGAGTACAACAGAGCAAGACAGGGAGCGATTACTCAAGAGCTTACCGAAATAGTTGCAGGAAGCAACGCATAAAAATTCTCTTATAGGAGTGAAAATTATGTCAAATAAGGCAACAGGCAAAATTGCACAGGTTATGGGACCTGTCGTGGATGTCCGCTTTGAGCAAGGGGCATTGCCTGCTATAAATAATGCGCTGAAAATTCAAAATGGTGAAAAAATTCTCACCATCGAGGTTGCACAGCACATAGGAGATAACACAGCCCGCTGTATTGCTATGGCATCTACAGACGGACTAAAAAGAGATATGCCTGTTATCGACACAGGTATGCCTATAAGCGTGCCCGTAGGCAGAAAAACGCTCGGCAGAATTTTCAATGTTCTTGGCGAGTGCGTGGACAATCAGCCATCACCCGAGGACACCGAGCTTTGGAATATTCACAGAAGCGCCCCCGATTATGAGGAGCTTTCCACCTCAACCGAAATTCTCGAAACAGGAATTAAGGTTATCGACCTTATTTGCCCCTACTCAAAGGGCGGTAAGATAGGTCTTTTTGGCGGTGCTGGTGTTGGTAAGACAGTTCTTATTATGGAGCTTATTAACAATATTGCAAAGGAGCACGGCGGACTTTCTGTATTTACAGGAGTTGGCGAGAGAACAAGAGAGGGTAACGACCTCTATAATGAAATGAAGGAATCGGGAGTTTTGTCAAACACCACTCTCGTTTACGGACAAATGAATGAGCCACCAGGGGCGAGAATGAGAGTTGCCCTTTCTGGACTTACAATGGCGGAGTATTTCCGCGATAAGGAGGGACAGGATGTGCTTCTCTTTATCGACAATATCTACCGCTTTACGCAGGCAGGCTCGGAGGTTTCCGCGCTTCTTGGAAGAATGCCCTCTGCCGTTGGCTATCAGCCAACCTTGGCAAACGAAATGGGCGCGCTTCAAGAGAGAATTACCTCTACAAAGAAGGGCTCAATTACCTCAATCCAAGCCGTTTATGTTCCTGCTGACGACCTAACCGACCCAGCCCCTGCTACAACCTTCGCCCACCTTGATACGACAACCGTTTTGTCAAGGTCGATTGCCTCACAGGGTATTTATCCTGCGGTTGACCCACTTGAGTCAACAAGTAGAATTCTTTCTCCCGATATTCTCGGCAAGGAGCACTATGAGGTTGCACGCGAGGTGCAAAGGATTTTGCAAAGATATCAAGAGCTTATGGACATTATCGCGATTATGGGTATGGATGAGCTCTCGGACGAGGACAAATTGCTCGTTCAAAGGGCGAGAAAAATTCAACGCTTCCTCTCTCAGCCCTTCACCGTTTCGGAGAAGTTTACAGGCATAGAGGGAACATATGTACCGCTTAGCGAAACAATAAGAGGCTTTAAGGAAATTGCCGAGGGTAAGCACGATAGCTTGCCTGAGAGCGCATTCTTGTTTGTCGGCACGATAGATGAGGCTGTGCAAAAGGCTAACAGATTAAAGCTTGGAGAGAGCAAATGAATAAATTCAAGCTCATAATTTCATCCCCCGACGGAGCGATTTTCGAGGGGGAGGTGTCTAAAATCACCCTTCGTGGCGTTGAGGGTGAGCTTGCGGTAATGGCAGGACATATTCCGTTTGTAACAGCGATAAAGCCCTGCGAATGTAAAATAGAGCTCGACGAGGGAGAAATAAGGACCGCCACCACCGAGGGCGGACTCCTAACCGTCTCAAAGGACAAAACAGCCCTTCTTTCAAGCTCATTTAAATTTAACGACTAAAAAATCACGCACTCAGCCGAGTGCGTGTTTTTTGTTGTCGAGGAGCCTCGACGGGCATCTTGGAACCGTTATTATAGTTATCAATTATGGCAATAAGACAGTAAGTGTGTCTTAATGATCAAATGCGCTCAAAATCAACTCCATTAAGAGTCACTTGATTTTTGTGAAATTTTAACAAAAAACAAGCTTATCGGTTAAGATAAAAAGCCTTGCTTTTGTGCAACCGTCACAAACTCCTTGCCCTACACAAAACATTCGAAAAATTATCACAAAACAGTCACATTGCCACTGTAAAATAAAAGTAGAGAGGAAAATTTTACAATTTTAGAAGGAGTTGATATTATGAGGAAAATTTTAGCTTTGATTTTAGCCTTGCTTTTGTGTGTCAGCTTGATAGCTTGTAATAACGAAGAAACTAATTTAGGTTCATCAAGTTCATTAGATAGCTCAAGTGATGCATCATCAAGTGCAAAGCCAAGTACAAACGATGACAAACAAAAACAGCCGAAGAAGGAAATTTTAGATAATGTAACTCTTGAATCTCTTGGCTTTTATACCTCTTATATTAGCTCTGTTGAGTCGAGCACGCCTAATGATTATTATCATACAAGCGAGGATAGAGCAAAAGTAGTGTCGAGCTACGAAGAGTTTTTAAGCTATGTAAGTAATAATCATACAGATATTTTAAGACATATTAACGAAGAGACCTTTGAGAACAATTTCGTCGTTTTGATTTCTGGTCAAGAGGGACATATTCGCGTCGAAAATGTTTATTATAGTGATTTTGAAAAATTTGATGAATACTATACTTTAACTTATAATTATCTGTATGAGGAAAATAGGTGTCTTCAAATGATGGTAGAAAAATACTCAGACGTTTGTGTGATTCCAAGAACGCTGTGTCAAGATGATATATCAAGCATCGAACTCAAAATCATAAGAAAAGATTACAAATTTGAGGGTGAAATATACAATTCAATCTGTGAGGTTACCACATATTTGCCCGAATGATAAACGCAGGAGCATTGATATTATGAAACGACTTTTATCTTTAATTTTAGCACTACTATTCTGCCTTAGCTTTATCGTATCTTGCGAGAAAGAGGAGATATCCTCAAGCTCGTTGAGCTCGAGTAGCGAGAGCTCAAGTGATATACCCTCATCAAGTGGAGAGCCGTCATCGAGCAGTGAGTCCTCGTCAAGCGAATTGCCAAGCAATGATGCGCATAGCTGGTTGATAACGACGAGGTCTCGTTCTAAATATTACTATCATACGCCTGCATTTGAAACATTCTTTGCTAATCGAGATGTGCAAATACCAGAAAGCTTGGAGGAGCTACTTGGATTGCTTCGGGCGCTTAATGGCGAATCCACATCTGCACCAGAGTACATTGATGAGAATGTTTTCACAAGCCATTATGTAATACTTTTAGTGAATTATGGAGTGGCGGATTCAAGCTCAATCATGGGCTATAGAGATGTTACAAAAACAGATGATGGCTATGTTATCGTGATGGATACGAAAAATATATGCGATGGAATATATCTTTCGGAAACTGGCTTTGCGGGCTCTATGTACGAGGTGAATGACGAGTCGCTAAGCCCCGATGAGAATGTGACTGGCACATATAGAATAGTATTGATCCCCAAAAGTGAATTTGACACACCGCCAACTGCGGAAAATATTCAAATTCATAATGTAATCTATACCTTCACAAAATAATGTAGAGCAATAAATTCAAAAGAAAATCACGCACTCAGCCGAGTGCGTGATTTTTTGTTATTCAACTCTTTTGTCGATTTCGTTAATGTAATAGCTGTCATCAAGTTTTTTGACAACGAAAAGGTGCTTGCCCTCACCGCGCTTAAAGTAGTTAGAGCCATTTTCGGGATTTACTGAGGCTGTGCCTCGCACTACATCGTAGCCCGCCCTTTCCTCGTCACCAATTACCGCAAGCAGGCAGAGCATAGGGTCCCAGCTCTCGCGTCCGCACTCTGTGCCCCAGTCGATAAGCGCATCGCGGAGAATGTCGCCCTCTTTAATTGCTGAGCCTGTTAAAAGGCGTGCGCCTATTTCCCAACCGAGAAAGGTGATGGGAACAGGGCAATTTTCGCACACATAGCTTGCTGACTTGCACGCAAATGGAGTATAGGAGAGATTGAACTCGCGCTCTCCGTCAGCGGTCCATTTTCCGCCCATACACCAAATCTTTTCAACCTTTTCTTCAAAAAGCTCCATACCAGTCTTGGGTGAAATATCATCAGGACCGCTTGCAATAGCGCCCGCAAGCACCTGCAAAAAGCCCACCTCTAAAATCTCGACCTTGCCCTGCGCCTCGACAATAAGACGGCGATAAACGCGCACCGCGTCCTCAAAGTCGCTGTCTTTTTTGTCTGTTAATTTTGCAAGCCTTGGCTGATACCTATTCTCCCAGTCCCTTTTAGGGCAATTCTTGTCAACACCAATCGGCAAATCGACCCCCTCATTTTTTATAAACGCATAAAGTGAGGGCGCGCTGTACTCCGTGTGAGTGTTTATACCAAAGCCGAGAAGGTTAATCTCTCCCGCCAAGTGCGCACGGCACAAAAGCCTTATGGCAACCGCATCATCAACATCCTCGCCCCAGTCAGTTCCTAAAATAAAATTTCTCATCATATTCTCCTGAATAAAATTTCTACATTCATTTTACAATAATATATTGTAAATTTCAAGACTTACTCCTAAAAAACATTGACTTTTTCTGCTTTTTATGATATTGTGAAAAAGAAGGGGAGTGATTATGTGATAATTAAAAATGATATTCCAATACTTGAATTTGACACCGACAAGGACGCGGTGTTAGCGCCAAATCACGAGAAGCTTCCGCTGTCGCTTCCAGAAAGGTGCGTTTTCGCCTTTCTTGGTGAGTACATATATGAGTATGCAAGGGCGCACGGTGGCAAGCGCCTTGGCGAGTTCGAAAGCGCTACAAAAGCCTACCCTGTGTATGAAATAGAGCACAAGGGCGAGCGTGTTTGCCTTTGCCAAGCTCCCGTTGGAGCATCAGCCTCAGCGCAAATACTTGACTGGCTTATTGCTTATGGAGCGAGAAAAATCATCAGCGCGGGCTCGTGTGGCACGCTTTGCGATATTGATGAGGGTGTGTTTCTAATCCCCTATAAGGCGCTAAGAGATGAGGGCGCCTCGTATCACTATGCACCGCCATCAAGGTTTATTGATATTAGCGAGCGCGCTCGTGGTGCGATAAAAAGAGCTCTAAGCGCACACGGCATATGCACAAAAGAGGTCGTTACATGGTCAACGGATGGCTTTTATAGAGAAACAAGGGACAAAATCGCCTACCGAATGGACGAGGGGTGTGAGGTCGTCGAAATGGAATGCTCAGCCCTTGCCTCGGTTGCCGAGCTTAGAGGCGCGTGCCTCGGTATGATTTTCTATACTGCCGATAGCCTTGCAAATGTAGAAAAATACGACAAGCGCTCTTGGGGTGGCAACGCAAACGAATACGCACTGACCCTGTGTCTTGATTCTGTAATTGAATTATAAAGGAGAACACCATGCTAAAAGCACAAAATCCTATACTTTCGGGCTTTCATCCCGACCCCTCAATTTTAAGAGTAGGTGACGATTACTACCTTGCAACCTCTACCTTTCAATGGTTTGGTGGAGTTGCACTCTATCACTCTCGTGACCTTGTAAGCTGGGAGGAGCTCCCCTCACCGCTTCGTCGCGTATCACAGCTTGATATGGCTGGAAATCCAAACTCGGGTGGTGTGTGGGCGCCCTGCCTTTCGTATTGCGACGGCACATTTTATCTAATCTACACAAATGTTAAAAATTTCCACGGAATTTTTAAGGACACTCACAATTATCTTGTTACCACAAACGACCTTTACGGAGAGTGGAGCGAGCCTATATACCTCAATTCAAGTGGCTTCGACCCGTCACTCTTTCACGACGATGACGGAAGAAAATGGCTTGTTAATATGCGTTGGGACCATAGAGTGGAGAAGAACGATTTTTCGGGCATACTTATTCAGGAATACTCTCCAAGCGAGAAAAAGCTCGTTGGCGAGCCTCGCTTGATTTTTAAGGGCACAAGCATAGGCGCTACCGAGGCGCCCCACATATACAAGCTAAACGGCTACTATTATCTAATGGTTGCCGAGGGCGGAACTATGTATAATCACGGAGTTCAAATGGCGCGCTCAAGTCAGCTCTTTGGACCATACGAGGCTGACCCTATGCCCCTTCTCACAACAAGAAATAATCCCGAAAGGCGCTATCAGCGCACAGGACATGCCTCTCTTATCGACACACCTCGCGGTGAATGGTTCGTTTCCTACCTTCTTGGCAGACCCGTTGGCGATAAAAAGAGATGTATTCTCGGCAGAGAGTGCGCAATTGCCAAGGTCGTTTGGGACGAAAATGGCTGGCTAAGGCTCGCAGACGGTGGAGTAGTGCCACCTGAGGAGTACACGGTTGACCTTGAAAAATCAAGCGTGCCCGAGCTTCCCGAGACTGACTATTTTAACGAAAAAGAGATACCCCCTCGCTATAAAACCCTTAGAATTCCACTTGATGAATTCGGCTCTCTTACCGAAAGAGAGGGCTATCTAAGGCTTTGGGGACACGAGTCTATAACAAGCTGGAATAAGCAGGCAATGGTCGCTCGTAGGCTTCAGCACCACCACGCAGAGGCAACAATCGAGATGGAATTCGCCCCTACGGACTTCCAAAAAATGGCGGGACTTACCGTCTTTTACGACACATATAACTTCTTTTATCTCTACAAGTCCTATGATGACGAGCTTGGTGAGGTGCTTCGCATAATCGTGCGTGATAGCCTCAAATTCTATAACCCACTTGGCGGAGCGATACAAATTCCAAAAAGCGAAAAAATCTGGCTTCGTGCAAGAATTGACAATCTCACACTTAAATTCTACTATTCAATTGATAACAAGACCTACGAGCAGGTCGGTCCAGAGCTCGACTGCTCCAACCTCAGCGACGAGGCATATTGCGACATCGACCACGAGGGACATACAGGTACCTTTATCGGTATGGCGTGTCAGGACCTCACTGGCGGAGCAAATAATACCCGCGCCTATGCCGACTTCGCATCCTTCACCTATAAGCACTATGATGAGTGATATGAAAAAGAGGCTAAAGAGCCTTGAAGCCCTTGGGTTTGAGAAGAGGGCAGGGGAGTATGTGTGCGAGCTTGAGCTGGTTGATGGCGAGATGCTTCTTTCTGTGACGGTTTCGCCAGAGGGGGAGATATCAAGCCGTGTAACCGATGCTGACACGGGCGAGGAATACACTCTACACCTTAGCGAGGCATCGGGGGCATTCGTTGGCAGGGTGCGCTTTGAGTATGAGGGCGCAATGTCAAAAATTAGGGCGGTGCTTCTTAAGGGCTATCGCTTTGGAAGCCCTCAAGGTGCGCAAATTATCGACTATGTGTCTAAAAAATATGGTGACGAGCTTGAGTTTTTGTGGGAGGATACCCCCGACAATGCAATTTATAGGCGTGCCGACACAGGCAAATGGTATTTGGCTATGCTCACTATAAAGCCGTCAAAAATAGGGCTTGCAGGAGAGGACAAAATCGAAATTATCGACCTTCACGCAGAGCCTGACACGATTGAAAAAATCGTTGATGGCGAAAGGATTTTCCCAGGCTATCATATGAACAAGCGACACTGGCTCACAATTCCGCTTGACGGACGGGTTGAAAGTGCGCAAATTTTTGAAATGATAGACGAAAGCTATCGACTTGCAAAAAAGAAATAAATAGGGCTCGCGCGAGCCCTATTTTAATTTAAAAAATCAAAAGATTTTTTACTTATTGACATAACCGTGTATGTATGATAAAATGAAATTACAAATAAGCTTTTGAGGTGAATTATGATAAACGAAAAGGTTATAGATACACACCTACATGTTGAGGGATGGACAAACGAAGAGAGCAATTTTGTCGATTGCTTTGAGCAATACAGAAACGAAATGGGGCTTTACGCGATAAATCTTTGCGCTGTACCAACCGTGCAAAGAAATGTGTGTAACAATATTCAATGCGCGCTTTATAAGCTTGCTCACGAAAATACCTATGCGCACGGCGGTCTTGACCACATAAAATGGCCAATTAGCGAGGATATGCCAGCGGGAATGGACCTTGTAACACAATATCGTGAGCTTATGGAAATAGGCTTTGATGGCATTAAAATGCTTGAGGCGAAGCCAAGTCATCACAAGAAAAACGGGCTTGATTTAAACACTCCACCGCTTGATAGAGTGTTCGCTGAAATCGAAAGGGACGGCACTCATCTTATTCTCCACTCAAACGACCCCGAGGAGTTTTGGTATGAGAGCATGAAAGATCAGGTAAAGCCAGGCTGGTGGTATGGTGATGGAACATACGCAACGCACGAGCAGGTTTACGAGCAGACCGAGAAAATGCTTGCAAATCACCCGAACATCAAGGTGACCCTTGCGCACTTCTATTTCTGTGGAAAAAGACCTGAAAAATTAGAGGCGCTTTTTGAAAAATACCCCAATCTGTGTGTAGATATTACACAGGGCGGAGAGATGTACCACGCCTTTGAGGCAAATCACGACTTCTTTAGAGACTTCTTTATAAAGCACTCAAAAAGAATTCTTTTGGGTACTGACTCAACCTATCCTTGGGGCACAAATGTCTATAACTGGCTCATTGACCGCACCTATCGCTTTGTGGCAACTGACGACAAAATGAGTGGCTTTGGAGATAAGGAGCTTACAGGAATAAAGCTTCCCACCGAGGCGCGCGAGGACATACTTTGGCGCAACTTTGAGCGTCGCGTTGGAGAAAAGCCAAGAGAGATAAACAAGGATGCGCTCAGACGCTATATCGAGAAATATAAGCACCTAATGAGCGAGGACGAATGGACTAATCTAAAGCCAAGCATCGATAAATATTTATAAGAGGATTTTATGATACCAGAAAAAATTATCGACACACATATGCACATAGAGGCATGGGAGAATGACGAATATAGCTTTATTGACTGCTTCGAGGGACACAGAGAGCTCTCACCCCTTGCCTCGCTTAATATTTGCTGTCTGTCCGCTTCACAAAAGGGAGTTGTAAACAATATAATGGCAGGGCTTTATAAGCTTGCTCATCCCAACACCTACATACACGGTGCCCTTGACCACTTTATTCTGCCAATTACCGAGGAGGTAGAAGAGGGGACAGACCTTGTAACGCAATATCGCGAGCTTATGGAAATAGGCTTTGACGGAATTAAGCTGATAGAGGGCAAGCCAACCGCACTTAAGCCTCTTGGAGGTAATCTTAATCATGTTGCCCTTGACAAGGCTTATGCCGAGATGGAGAAGGACGGCACGCACATTGTCTTTCACATAAATGACCCTCAATATTTTTGGGAAAGACCGAACAGCGACGGCTGGTATTATGGAGATGGCACCTACCCAACCTATGACCAAATCCAAAGGCAGGCATACGCGCTTTTTGAGGCGCACCCACGCCTAAAGGCAACCCTTGCACACTTCTTCTTTTGCGGAGAAACGCCCGAGATTGTCGAGGAGCTTTTCGCAAAATACCCTAACCTGTGTGTGGATTTGACCCCAGGCTGTGAGATGTATCACTCCTTTGAGGCAAATCACGCCTACTATAAGGAATTTTTCAAGCGCAACAGCGAAAGAATATTGCTCGGCACAGATGGTACCTTCCCTTGGTCAACAAAAAGTCATGTGTGGTGTATGGGAATTCTTTATGATTTTATAGCCACTACAAAGCAAAATATGGCATTTGATGATGAAATTCTTACAGGGCTTGGCATTGACGGCATAGAGAAGGAAAATATTCTTTGGCGCAACTTTGAGCGTCGCGTTGGTGAAAAGCCAAAGGAGATAAACAAGGACGCGCTTATTGCGTACTACGAAAAATACAAGCGTTATATGTCTAAGGACACAATAGAGAGGCTTTCGCCATATCTTAAAAAATATTTAGGAGTATGAAATGAGGAAAGTAATTGATAGTCATATGCACCTTGACGAGTGGGGAAGCGAGGACTTTATCCCATTCTTTGACGAGTATCTTGCAAGAGAGGAAATTCACGCGGTAAACATTTGTGCAATTCCAATTGCTCAATCAAATGTATGTAATAATATAATGACCTGCTTTTATAAGCTTGCACACCCAGGCACCTATGCGCACGGCGGAATTGAGCTTATAAAAATTCCTATCGACAATATGCCCGCAGAAATGGACGCACTCACTCAATATCACGAGCTTATGGAGATAGGCTTTGACGGCATTAAGATGCTTGAGGGCAAGCCGACGGAGCACAAGAGAATAGGCAAAAGCCTTAACCACCCGTCGCTAAATAAGCTTTATGCAGAGCTTGAAAAAGACGGCACACACCTTCTTATGCACATAAACGACCCCGACGAGTTTTGGCACGAGGAAACAGCTCCGCAATGGGCAGTTGACAACGGCTGGGCGTACCTTGACGGAAGCTTTTCAAGCTACGAGGAAATTCAGCGTCAGGCAATAAAAATCCTTGAGGACCATCCAAAAATTAAGATAACCTTTGCGCATTTCTTCTTCTGCGGAAAGACTCCTGAGCTTTTAGAGGAGCTTTTTGCAAAATATCCCAACCTGTGTGTGGATTTGACACCAGGTGGTGAGATGTATGAGGCGTTTGCAGGCAACTATGAGTATTACAAGGACTTCTTTAACAAATACTCAAAAAGACTTGTTTTTGGAACTGACCGTTGCTTCCCCGAGGAGCAATCCTATGCTAACTGGTGCTACGATATAGTTACAACCTTTGTCGGCACAAGCGAGACGAAAAAGGGCTATGGCGACAAGGAGCTTGTCGGTCTTGGACTTAGCGAGGAAAAGCAGGACGACATATTTTTTGCTAACTTCGAGCGCAGAGTAGGCAAGGAGCCAAAGCCTATAAACAAGGAAAAGCTCAAGGCTTATATAGAAAAGTATTCCTTTGCACTCACCGAGCAGGATATGGAAAAAATAAAGCCTCTTATGGAAAAATATCTATAAGCAAAAAAGGACTTCGCTAAAGGATACCTTCCATAAAGCAGGCTTTACCAACAGCAAAAGGAGTACGGACGATTTTGTCTGTACTCCTTTTTACACGCCTTGCCATACAAGGTATAGTGTGTTACATCTTTTAGGTGTACTATCGGGCGGTAATGAAGATTCAAGTGATATGCCTCGCGTTTGCTCGGCGTGATATTTTTGCTTTGCAAAAGTGATATTGCTCCCGAGGGTCGCAGTGATATTCTATTCGCCTTGTCACTTCCAACGTGCTTGCTTCGCAAGCATCATATCATGTCCAAAGGACATATCACGCACGAAGTGCATATCACTCGCCGAAGGCGAATAGAGTTGGCGCACCTGCGATAAAGCAGGTGCGCCAAGAAGTCCTTTTGATTTTTTTAGACACCTGTGTCGATTAAAGCACTATGTATGCGCAAACCGCGTTGTGGTCGGAGTAGTATTGACCGTTTACGGGTGTGTCCTCTACCAAATATGCTTCATCACATTCGCCATCACTAAAGATATAGTCAATTTTGACCTGCTTCTCGGGTGGAAGCCTACCGAAATCGTGGAAGGTTGGCGCAATACCGCTTGTGCAATCCTTACCACCGCGCGAGGCGAAAAAGTCACAAATAAAGCCTATCTCTGGCTCGTCGGGGGTCGCGTTAAAATCGCCCACAAGCACGCATTTTTCGGTGTGAGCTGAGATGTACTCGCAAAGCGCCTTGGCTTCAACCATACGCGCACGAGAGCCTACATGGTCAAGGTGAGTGCAAATAAAGGTAAACGGAGCCTCGATTTCGTTGTGCTTTAAAAGCACAGAGGTGAACATTCTTGGGCAGTTACTGTGGTCCTCGCCAAAGTGAGAGCCGGGCTGATGCGGGTCGGCAGATAGCCAGAGGTTTTCACACCTTATCATCTCAAAATCGCTTGTGCGGTAGGCGATAAGAGTGCTCTCTCCGTGATAATCCTTATCCCTGCCACAGCCAACAATTGTGTAGTCCCTAAGCTCCTTGCGCAGAAGCGCGCGCATAGAGTCCGTCACCTCTTGAAAGCCGATTATGTCGGGGCGCTCGTCCTCGATTGTCCTTATTGCCCTTGGGTATCTGCTCGAGAACGCATTTATTCCGTCGCCCGCGTTGTCGTACCTTAAATTAAAGCTCATTGCCTTTAGCTTCATATAATTATCTCCTTTTCCTTGCCCTCTTTTGTAAGAGCTATCATTTGCTTTATTTTCCTTCCGTCAAGCTCTATCTCAAGCTCGTAATCACCATAAAATCCACGAAAATCGACACATCCTGTCTCGTCAATGTCCGCCTCAAGCTCTGTGTGCCAGACCTCTGTTATAAGCTCCTTAAGCTTAAGGTACGCGGGCTTGGGTGACATATCAAAGCGCAAAAGACCGCCATAGTACACATTCTCGCCAACGCTCATATTGCCCTGTGTGCGACGAATCGCCTCGGGTGTTGGGTTGGGCACATATGCATAGCCGTCAATTAGGTTCCAATAAATAATTTGCTCAGTTGCGGGGTGCGAAAACCAAATCCTGTAAAGATGCTCGATTATGTCTGCCTGCACCTGCTCGTCAAATGGGTCGTTTGAGTATGCAGGAATTGTAATTTCCGTTATTTGTAGCGCATCTCTAAGCCTCGAATAAAGGTCAAGACGATTATATATAAACTCAGCATCATAAAGGTGCTTTGCCTTTTCGTACTCCATTTCGCGCGGGTAGAACATATGAAATTGCATACCGATTGCATCAATTGGCACACCCTTTAAAAGATTTGCTTGAATATATGAGGCATACTTTGCGTTCATTCTGCACGCATCAAGCCAGCATTCCTCAGTCGATTCGTTCACCACAAGCTGATTTTTTGGGAAGTGTTTTCTTGCAAGCTTAAAGCACCATTCAATGTAATTGTCATCGTTATAGAATTCGGTTTTGAAGTTCCACCAAAACATTTCGTTTGTCACCTCAATGGTGCGGATTTTGTCGGCATAGCGAGAGGAAATCTCACCGTATCTTCTCTCAAGCTCGCGCTTTACCTCGTCGATGCTTGCACTCGATAGCCATCTTGGAAATTGATTCTCGTAGGCGAGACCGTGCTCGCGAGGCTCAATTCCGTGCTCAGCACAGAATTCCATACACAAGTCAATCGCGGGGCGTCTGTAATAGGGCGTTGAGCTCTTTTCGTACCTTAAATGTCCCTTCTCGGGCTCGAGTGATTCCCAGTAAAACGGAAGAGTAGCCATATTAAAAAGCTCTGCAAAGCGAGATTTGTATTGCTCGTTCTTCTCAGGTGTTTCAAGCTCGTCAAGCATACATATGTTAGCCCCAAAGCGAAAGGCGTGATTTACCTGCTTGATTTTTATCTTAGCACCCTTAATAGCAGAGCCATTTGATTTTAAAGTAAGCCTAAAATCACCCTTGCGGTTTTTCTCAATATTTTCATCAATTACCTTGTCGAAGCGCTCCTTGCTTGCTTTTATCACCTCAAGCACGCGCACTCTTTCGTTATCCATACAAATCTCCTTAAAATTTAGCTTGGATAAGAAAATTATAGCATAAGGAATTTATATTTTCAATATAAACTATTGAAATTAAAGCTTATAAATGATAAAATTATATAAGCGAATATTTAAGGAGAATTCAAATGGCAAGCTTTAATTTTTACGGAACAGAATTTGTATCAAGCACAACAAATGCTTTAAGTAGCGAAAAAATTGAACATTCAACAAGCAGGGCGAGCATTGACGAGTACAAAATAAGCCTTAGCTTCGAAAACGAAAGCGCCCCCGAGGTATATACCCTCGTTTGGGAGCAGGAGCAGATAGATGTAATAGGCTTTTGGTCCTCGACCTCAAGCCAACAGCACAACATAACCCCTGACTGGCAGATGAGAAAAATCGACAGCAGAACAGCCTCGGGAATGCCCCTTTTCGTTTTGTATAACAAGGCAAACATAAACCGCGTGTGTGTTTCGCTAAGCGACCCTTCAACTCCTACGAGGCTCTCTGTAGGTGTTGTAGAGGAAACAGGAAATCTGCGCTTCAAGCTTGAGCTTTTCTCTCAGCTGAGCGCCAAGATGAAGGATTATGAGGTAACACTTAGAATAGACTCTCGCCCAATAGAGCTTACTCAAGCTGTACGCGAGGTAAGAGCATGGTGGGAGGAGCTCGGCTATAAGTGCGCATATGTACCCGAGAGCGCAAGAAAGCCACTTTATTCCGCTTGGTATAGCTTCGACCAAAGAACTATTCCTGACGAAATCGTAGCAGAGTGTAAAATTGCCAAGGAATACGGAATGGATACCCTTATCGTTGACGATGGCTGGCAGACAGATGATAACTCAAGAGGCTATGCCTTTTGTGGCGACTGGGAGATTTGCGAGAGCAAAATTCCCGATATGCAGGACTTTGTTGATAGAATTCACGCGCTTGGAATGAAATTTATGGTTTGGTTCTCCGTGCCATTTGTTGGCGTTAATAGCAAGAACTACGAGCGCTTTAAGGGCAAGTACCTCTACGATAACAAAAACGCAGCCGTTCTTGACCCTCGCTTCAAGGATGTGCGTGATTTCCTCGTTGGAATTTATGTCGATTATGTAAAGAAATATGGCTGGGACGGCTTGAAGCTCGACTTTATTGATAGCTTTAGTCTTAGAGAGGAT
>JAFTIV010000197.1 GCA_017456685.1 Clostridia bacterium
GGACACAGATGCTGTGCTTGCGGTAAGAACGGACACCGAGGCTTTTTTGAACGGAAGCAGGCTTTGCTGTAATGATAATTTAGATACTCTACCGCGTGGAATGAGAAAATTATATAGTTCCCTGACTGTGCGCCTTAAGAAGGGGGCAAATATTATCAAGTCCTCAAAGGATTTTAAGTATATGCCAAGCGTGCTTATTTTAGGAGATTTCAGCTACAGAATTGAGGCTTGCGAGCCTTATAAAATATTTCTAAGCAAGCGTGCTACAAGCTACAAATGCGGTGAGAAAATCTATGATTATGGCAGGGTTGAATTTTCCTGTGAGGTGTGTGTCCCAAGTGGGGCCTGCTCCCTTGAAATATGCGGAACAAGCCTATTTACCAAGGTATATGCAGACAAGACACTACTCGGTGAGAAAATCGCCTCGCCCTATGAGTATTCGATAGATAGTGCCTTATGGGGCAAAAAAATAAGGTTGAAAATCGTACAATATTCAAGCCTTGCGCCTATGTTTGGCGATGTTGCACATTGGGACAAATCCGTTAAGGAATGTGGTTGGAGAGGCACTCCCTCTACAAATCAAGAGCCCTTTGGCCTTGAGAAAATCAAATGGATTATAAAATAAAGACAAGGGCAGGAGAAAATCTCCTGCCCTATTTTTCGTTTTACGACGATTTTAATTATTGCTGTGCTGTAAATATCATATATCCAAGAGAGAAAAGGAAATCGTTGTTCAAGAATGCCTCGTATGCGTTATCCTTGTTGCTTATATTTTATCATAGCATATATATGTTTATGTCAATATTTAAGTTAATTTGTAAAATTTTGATTTTAGGCTTGACAAAGTGCACACTTAGTATTAAAATGAAAAAAGTGTTTTTTAGTGCACTTATTTTACAATTATTTTAGAAGGTTTATTATGGAAACACAGAATATATTATTTTGTCTAACTATTGCTTTATTTGCTGGTTTGCTTTTATCAAGGCTTGCAAAGAAGTTAAAGCTCCCTGCAGTTACAGCTTACCTTATCGCAGGCGTTTTGATTGGTCCATTCTGTCTTGGTGCGTTTGGAGTGCCTGGTCTTGGCTTTATCAGCCTTGAAAATGTCGAGGGCTTTTCAATCATTAGCGATGTTGCGCTTGGCTTTATTGCATTTTCTATTGGCAATGAATTTAGACTTAGTGAGCTTAAGAAAATTGGTAAGCAGGCGACGATTATCGGTATTTTACAGGCTGTAATTACAACTCTCGTTGTTGACGCGGCGCTTATTGGCTTACACTTTATAATCCCCGATAAGTTCCCGATTGAGGCGGCAATCATTCTTGGTGCTATTGCCTCTGCTACTGCTCCTGCGGCGACTCTTATGGTTGTTAAGCAATACAAGGCACACGGTCCTGTTACAAAAACGCTTCTCCCTGTAGTTGCGCTTGATGATGCTGTTGGTCTTGTTCTATTTGCTATTTCCTTTGGAATTGTAAAATCGCTTCTTTCAACCGAGGGCGGAGTTGGCTTTGGCGCTATTATTTTAGAGCCTATTATTGAGGTTGTTTTCTCAATAGTTGTCGGTACTGTTATGGGAATTGTATGCACATATATTGAAAGGTTCTTCCACTCACGCTCGAAGCGTCTTGCGGTCAGCGTTGCGTTTGTTCTTTTAACAGTTGCAATTTCGATGTTCAAGTTCCCTATTGGAAGCATTCATGTTGCATTCTCACCACTTCTTAGCTGTATGATGCTTGGAACTATATTCTGCAACATTTGTGACTTCTCAGCAGAGCTTATGGACCGTCTTGACAGATGGACTGCTCCTATTTATGTATTATTCTTCGTTATCAGCGGTGCAGAGCTTGACCTTTCGGTATTCTTAAATCACACCTTCGTAATTATAGGTGTTGTATATATTGCGTTCCGTTGTCTTGGAAAATACTGTGGAGCAAGATTTAGCTCTGAGCTTGCAGGAGCTGAGCCTAATGTTAAAAAATATCTTGGAATTACTCTTTTCCCACAAGCGGGTGTTGCACTTGGCATGGTAAATATGGTATCAGCAGAGCTTGGACATTATACAAATCCCATAGCAAACGATGTTATTGAGATTGTTTTGAATATAATTCTATTCTCTGTGCTTGTTTATGAAATTGTTGGTCCGTTCCTTACAAAGCTTTCGCTTGTTAAGGCAGGAGAGATTGACCCTGAAAAGCAGGTCAGCAACAGAATTAAGCATCACGACAAAACTATACCAACTACAAAAATTTAAAATTCAATACAGAGCGACACATATCGCTCTGTATTTTTTATATAATTTTATTCTGTCTATTGATTTATCCTATCATTATATGATAGAATAAAAATATAGTAATTTTGTTTTTAAGGTAAGCATATATGAAAGAGCAAATTTTAAAATCCTATACAATAATGGAGCCTGATATTACTCATCTTGAGAGCATTTGTCAGGATATAAAGGAGCAATACGATAGCGGTATTGCCTTTTGCGCATTATTCAAAATGACGCTTGTGCCAGAAGGTAATCCTCCCGCTGACAAGGTCTCTATTCTTTGCAAAAAATATGATATGTTCAAAAAAAGGCTTGACGAGCTTGGTGTGCCGTCTGGAATTTTGGTGCAGGCAAGCGTTGGACACGGCTGGGTAATGGGAGATTTATTCCCCTATCAGCAACATACAAACTTCTGTGACGGGGTTGCTACGCGTGTCGTTTGCCCCTATGATGATGGCTTTAAGGAATATATTTATAATGTTATGGCGGTTATTGCCTCTCACAAGCCTGAGCATATAATGATTGATGATGATTTTCGCACCATTTGGTATAAGGGCGAGGGCTGTGCGTGTCCATTACATATGAAGCGCTTTAACGAGCTTGCAGGCACTAATTTGAGCCGTGAGGAGCTTTGGGAGATTGTAAATGGTCGCGGGGAAAATTACAAAAAATACACCGATATTTTCATTCAAACGCAACGAGAGTCGCTCGTCGAGACAGCTAAGGTTATGCGTGCAGGAATTGATAGTATAAATCCTTCTCTTCCCGCATCGTATTGCTGTTGCGGAAACAATGCAGAATTTGCCGACGAGATTGCCTCTGTTTTATCGGGCAAGGGCAATCCTATAGTAGTTAGAATTAACAATGGCAACTATACCCCCGAGGGGGCGAGATATTTTAGCAGAGCATTTCACAGAGCCTCTACTCAAATTGCAAAGCTAAAGGGCAAGGTTGATGTTATTTTAGCAGAAACCGACACCTGCCCTCAAAACAGATACAGCACAAGCGCTATGTCGCTTCACACTCATTTCACAGGTACTATTTTAGAGGGAGCAAATGGTGCAAAGCATTGGATTTCCCGTCTTATCACCTACGAGCCCGAGAGTGGACGAGCTTACAGACGCGTGCTTGGCAAGAATTTTGGATTTTACGAAAGGCTCGCGTCCTTAGTGCCATCGCTTAAATGGAGAGGATGCAGAATTTTCACTCCCTCTACTCCCGATTTTACATATGGTAGAGTCAAGGAGGAATGGGACGGCTGGAGTCTTTGTGTGCTTGAGCGTTTAGGACTCCCTATGTATTTTTCAAGCGAAAATGGCGGTGTTGTGTGCTTTGAGGGAGATGTTGATTCTCGTCTTAGCGACAATGAGCTTTTGGAGCTTCTTCGTGGCTCTATGATTTTGGCAAGTGACACGGCGCAAAATCTTGTAAGGCGTGGCTTTGAAAAATATATTGGTGTTGATGTGCGCGAATGGACTGGAAAAATTCCTGTGCGCGAGCGCTTTAAGAATGGTGCGCTTGCCCCTGTTCAGCAAAAGGTAAAGGAGCTTGTACCTCTTTCGAGCGATACTATAGCGCACTCATATGTATGCAACACAATTGACTATGAGAGCTACGAGGAGCTATTCCCAGGTGTTACGAGCTTCAAAAACGAGCTTGGCGGTAATGTGCTTGTCTTCTCTGGTACGCCTGTTGCACCCTTCCGCATAGATACAGCATTTTCGTTTCTTACATATTCAAGAAAGCAACAGCTTATTGAGCTATTAAAGCAAACAGGGGAGCTTATTGTTTATTATCCAAACGATGAAGAGGTTTATTTAAAATGCGCTGACATGGACGACGGGCGCGTATTTACTGCGGTGTTTAATATTGGTCTTGACCCAATTGAAGCACTCGAGCTTTGCTGTGATTTTGAGGCTAAGGGCTTTTCTCAGCTTATGCCTGACGGTGGCGAAAAAGAGGTTGGCTTTAGGGTTGACAATGGCAGATATATACTTGATATACCCGCTTACACGCTTGACCCTGTTGTTTTGTTTATTGATAAATAATTTTGGGGGATTTTATGACATTTATTGAAAGAGCTAAAGAGCTTGTATCTAAAATGACAATAGAGGAAAAAATGGCGCAGATGCGCTATGATGCACCAGCGATTGAGCGCTTAGGCATTCCTGCATACAACTGGTGGAACGAGTGCTTACACGGAGTCGCAAGACAAGGCTGTGCTACTGTTTTCCCACAGGCTATAGGACTTAGTGCAAGCTTTAATACGGAGCTTATGTACAAGGTTGCAGATGTTATATCAACCGAGGCAAGGGCGAAATACAATGAATTTAAAAAATTCGGCTCAACCGAGCAATATCAAGGACTCACCTTTTGGTCGCCGAATATAAATATCTTTAGAGACCCAAGATGGGGTCGTGGTCACGAAACCTATGGTGAGGATCCATATCTTACAGGACGAATGGGTGTTGCGTTTATAAAGGGACTTCAGGGCGAGGGTAAATATCGCAAGCTTGACGCAACAATTAAGCACTATGCTGTCCATAGTGGTCCTGAAAACGAGCGCCACGGCTTTGATGCGATTGTTTCAAAAAAGGACCTTTATGAAACCTATCTTAGTGCGTTTAAATATTGTATTGACAATGCAGACCCCTCTGCTGTTATGGGTGCGTACAACCGCGTAAATGGCGAGGCGTGCTGTGCGAGCAAAACGCTTCTTAAGGACATTCTCTTTGGCGAATTTGGCTTTAAGGGCTATGTTGTTTCCGACTGTGGAGCGATAAGAGATATTCACGCGGGTCACAAAATTACGGATAACGAGGCTGAGAGCGTTGCGTTGGCTTTAAATAATGGCTGTCATCTTAACTGTGGCGATGCCTATTTCAGTCTTTACGATGCTTATGAGCAGGACCTTATAAGCGAGGAAACAATTACCGAAGCGGTTGAGAAGATATTTGAGGCGCGCTTCCGTCTTGGAATGTTTGATGATGACTGCGAATATGACAAAATTCCTTATGATGTTGTCGAATGCAAGACGCATACTGACCTTAATAGAAAAATGGCACAGGAAAGCATTGTTCTTCTTAAAAACAATGGCATTTTGCCTCTTGACAAGGACAAATATAAAACGATTGCCGTAATTGGTCCTAACAGTGATAGATTTAGCGTTTTAATTGGAAACTATAACGGTAACCCTTCAAAATACATAACCCCGCTTCGCGGTATTCAGGATGAATTTGATGGCAATGTGCTTTTTGCTGTTGGCTGTCATCCTACCGATATTGGCTCAAGCATGTGGGGTGGCTTCCCGCTTCGTGAGGGAATTATTTGCGCAAGCAAGGCCGACCTTGTTATTATGTGCATGGGTTTAAATCCCGGAATTGAGGGCGAGGAGGGCGATGCATACAATGGCGATGTTGCAGGTGACAAAAAGGATATTGAGCTTCCCGAACCGCAGAAAAAGCTATTTGATGAAATTATTAAGCTTGGCAAGCCAACTATTTTTGTAAATATAAGTGGTAGCTGTGTTTCCCTTTGCGAGCAGGATGAAAAATGTGATGCGGTTATTCAATGCTTCTATCCTGGTGCACAGGGTGGAGGTGCGCTTGCTGATATTATTTTCGGTAAGGTCTCGCCAAGTGGCAGGCTTCCTGTTACCTTCTATCGCTCAAGCGAGGATTTGCCTCCCTTTAGAGATTACAGTATGGAAAATAGAACCTACAAGTTCTTTAATGGTCCTGTGCTTTATCCATTCGGTCACGGCTTGACATATGCTGACATTGAGGAAAATTGGCTTGACGAAAACAGAGTTGAGCTTATTCACAAGGGCGGAATGGACACTAACTATACGGTTTTAAAGTTCAAGACAGAGCCACACCCTGAGCTTGTTGACTTCAAAAAGGTATTTATCAAGGCAAACGAAAAAATTATTATTGAATTTTAAGAGGGCCTTATGAAACAGATTTTCAATCCTTTTCTTCCTCTTGATGAGTACATTCCCGATGGCGAGCCTCATATTTTTGAGGACAGAGTATATATTTATGGCTCTCACGACAAGGAAAATGGCGACCATTTTTGTATGCTTGACTATGTAACCTACTCTGCGCCCGTTGATAATCTCAAGGACTGGAGATACGAGGGGGTTATATACAAGGCGGAGCGCGACCCCTTATACCCTGAGTATAAATATATGTTTGCTCCCGATGTTGTAAGAGGAAATGACGGAAGGTATTATTTATACTACTCTCTTGCAAACGATTATCCTAATTGCTCGTATATTATGAGTGTGGCGGTTTGCGACACTCCCTCGGGCGATTTTGAGTTTCTTGGTCACCTAAGGCATACTGACGGCTCGCTTTTTCAGGACGGAGTAATTTTTGACCCTGCGGTTTTAAACGATAATGGTACAATTCGTCTTTACTATGGAATGTGGTGGAATTTCGAGAGAGATTTTGACCACGAGGAGAGTATAAAGAGGCAAATTGCAACCTTCAAAAAAAGTCGAGAGCAAATTGAGAGCGCGTCTGACGGCGTTATGGGTCCATTTACCGTTGAGCTTTGCGAGGATATGAAAACCGTAAAGAGCGACCCTGTGCGAATTTTCCCAAGGGATTTTAGAGGCACGAGCTTCGAGGGACACGAATTCTTTGAGGCGAGCTCGATGCGCAGACTTGGTAACAAATATTACTTTGTTTATGCTACCTTTAACGGACACGAGCTTGCGTATGCGACAAGCGACCTTCCCGACAAGGGCTTTGAGTTTGGCGGTGTTATTATTTCGAATGGCGACATAGGCTATAATGGACGCACCATTGAAAATCAGGGTATGCGAACAGGAAATATTCACGGAAGCATTATAGAGATAAATGGTGAATGGTATGTCTTTTATCACAGGCACACTACAAAGACCGAGCTTTCAAGACAGGCGTGTGCCGAAAAAATTGAAATCTCGGCAGATGGGTCGATAAAGCAGGTTGAAATTACCTCGTGTGGCTTGAACGGTGCTCCGCTTATTGCTAAGGGTGCCTACCCTGCTATTATTTGCTGTGCGCTTACAAATTACAGGCTACATTATGGTCCTTGTCAGGACGAGAGATTGCCTCATATCATTTGCAAAAATAACGAGAGGTTTATTAGCGAGCTTGAAAATGGCTGTGTTTTCGGGTATAAATATTTTGATTTTAATGATTGCTCGCGCATTGGAATACGCTATCGCTCAGGCGATATGGCTCCAAGTGGATATTTCAGCATTTCCTTAACGGAAAATGGTGAGTGCATTGGAAAAATTGAAATTGGTGATAGCGCCTCTTGGTGCGATGCGCTTACCGATGTGTCGATAAAAGGCACTTGCGCGCTATATTTCAAGTATTTTGGTGCTGGTTCAGTTGATGTGCTTGATATTATTTTCGAATAAAAAAAGGGTTGCGATGCAACCTCTTTTTTATTCAAGCTCTATTATAATGAGTGTTTTTGCGTTAATGAATTTATCGCGCAGGGTAGAGTCGCCTCTAATGAAGAACCGACTTAGCTCCTCTTCTGACAAATCCTTTCTTCTATAAGCAGAGAGAACCTTATATTTTTCGCTCACCTCGCCACATTTTATCGACACATAGTCGCCCTTGTCTATATATCTTAAGGCTTCATCATCGTCGATTCTTATCTCCTTCTTGGTTCGGGCGCGCTTAAGCTCGCGTGCGCTAATCTCAAGCTCGAAATTCTCGCTTATATCCTCAGGGGTAAAATTTTCAATATAAAAATGCTTTTTATCTGGTGGCGTATGTCCGCCATCAAGCTCATCGTAAAAGCCAAAGGCGAATTCTAAATATGAGCCACCATTGTGTGCCTCCGCCATTAGGTCACCAAATTCTCTATCGCTGTAAATTCTCATTTTTCCGTCGTTTAGAACGGGCACGCAATTGGCACAGCCCTGATGGTCCATACCCGTAAAAAGATACCCATTTGCCCTTATATCATCTATTATGGCATTTGTTGCGCCCTCGCTTGGCTCCTCGTACTCTACATACTCATCCGTGGGGTCAGTCCAGCCTACTACTCTATATTTCATATTATCACCTCTTTAAATATTCTATCACACAATGAATTTTATGTCAACAAAATATTCGCTCCTTTGCACACTCTATCGCCTCTTTCCTTTTATATGTACTCTTATTTCAATTAAAAATCGGCAAAAGCAACCTGCGGTTTACAATTGTAAATTAAAGTTAGTTTACAATTTTGACAAAGTATGCTACAATAAATATAATGGCATTTTACATCGTGTCAAAGACTATTTTGACATAAGGAGAATTATCAATGAGGCTTTGTGATAAAATCATTTATCTAAGAAAGAAAAGGGGCTGGAGTCAGGAGCAATTATCAATCAAGCTCGGTATCTCACGTCAAGCTGTTTATAAATGGGAGGCAGGCATTAGCCTACCCGAAATTGACAAGCTGACCAAGCTCTCGAAAATATTTGAAATCAGCTATAACGATCTTTTAGATGACGATATAGATATTATGGTAGCGAGCGATGGTGGTGACGAGCCTACTCGTGCCGTGTTGCCCGACGAGCCAAGCGAGAGCTCTGGTGAGCAAAATGAGCCAAGGGAGTGTCCAGATGAGCCCGAGGCAAGTGACAATGATGATAAGACGAGTGCACCTGTATCAAGTAATGTAAAGGAAGAAGCAAATCAGCGCCTTAGCTCACACGACAAAAAGCTTACGCTTATTATTGTGGCAATCATTTTAGCCTCGCTATTGGTTGTTGGCGCTATTATTGGTACGCTTATTTATTTTTCACAGCGCGGGCACATTGATGATGACAAGAGCGAGGAGTCCTCAAGCACGCAAGCTTCTAATGGTGATACTGGTAGCATTATTCTACATAAAAATGATGGCTCAGGAGAAACGATAAGCTTTCCTTATACAGAAAATACGGGGACCTCATTAGAGGCTTGCTTTGAGTCGAGCAATGGCTCTATAATTATTGGCTGGAGTGATACGCCAAATGGAGAAATACTCTACCCTGTGCACGAAAGCATTATAGTAAGCGCAAAGAAAACGCCTAATCTCTATGCGATTTGGGAAAAGGATATATTTGTTGTAGATAAGACAAGTGACTCCTGTGTTATTGTTTCGTTCACGGGTGGTGGCAAGAATATAACAATTCCCAAAAAAATTGACGGCTTACCCGTAGTGGCGATTGCAGACGATGCGTTTAGAGGAAACACGAGCATTGAAAGCGTTGCTATTCCTGAGGGGGTTAAGACTATCGGCTCTAAAATGTTTTATGGCTGTACCTCGCTCTACAGAATTTATATTCCCTCAACTGTAAATCAAATTTCAACAGATGCTTTTTTAAATTGCCCTGCCCTTACATCGTTTCATCTGGACTCAGCAAATAGCGAATTTTCGTTAGTTGCGGGCTCTATGCTTTACAACAAGGAAGGAACAAGGCTTATAAAATACCCTGTTGGCTGTAACGACACAGAGCTTAGAATTCCCGATGGAACGCATTACATTGAGGACTATGCTTTTTACGGCTGTAGTAATCTAAAAAAGGTTTACTTCCCCGAGGGGGTTGGCGGAATTGGGAAATCCGCCTTTGAGGGCTGTTATAGCCTACAGGTTGCCGACCTTGGAAACAGAGTTGACTATATCGGTGCGCGTGCATTTTTCAATTGTCACTCGCTTGAGAAAATGACGCTTGAGCACAACACGATTTATTCTATAGGTAATTATGCCTTTGCTCATTGCTATGCTCTTGACGAGCTTTTAATCTATGGAAACATAGGAGAAATTGGCTTTAGAGCCTTTTACTATTGTACACAGCTAACAAGTATAATTTCTCACGGCACAATAGATAAGCAAGACAAAAATGCCTTTGAGGGCTGTACGGAATTTACAGGGGTAGAATTTCTGCCCGCCCCTACTGATAGCTAAAAAAGCGCACCGAGCTAATGGTGCGCTTTCTCTTTATTTAAATTATTTTTAATATTTTATTGACAAAATGTGTGCGTATGTGTTAAAATATCTTAAATGCTATGAAAAAGAGGAGTAGTATTCCCTCTTCCTTAAAGAGAGCTGTTTATTGGTGCGAGACGGTAGGTATGGAGTACGAAGGTAGCTTTGGAGCAACACGGTGAGCTTAGTAGCCGTTGTCGTATGCCTGCGTTAAGGGCTTTGAGCGTACATATCTTTGATATGTAAATTCGGGTGGTACCGCGCATTTATGCGTCCTGATTTTTCAGGGCGCTTTTTATTTTTGATTTTTTATTAAAGGAGTTTTTTATGAAGGAGCTTGCTAAAACATATTCACCAAGTGAATTTGAGGAAAGAATTTATAAAAATTGGTGCGACAAGGGATATTTCACCCCTACCATCGACCATTCTAAGCCTCATTTTTCAATCGTTATTCCACCACCAAACATTACCGGACAGCTTCATATGGGTCACGCGCTTGACAACACCCTTCAGGACATTCTCATAAGATACAAGAGAATGAGTGGCTTCTGCACACTTTGGCTTCCTGGTACAGACCACGCATCTATTGCTACCGAGGCTAAGATTGTTGAGGCTATGCGTAAGGAGGGCATAACAAAGGACGACATTGGTCGTGATGGCTTCCTTGAGCGCGCTTGGGCTTGGAAGGAGCAATATGGTGGAAGAATTATTTCTCAGCTTAAAAAGCTTGGCTCGTCCTGCGACTGGACAAGAGAGCGCTTTACTATGGATGAGGGATGTTCTGCGGCGGTAAAGGAGGTATTTGTTCGCCTTTACAGCAAGGGACTTATTTACCGTGTCGAAAGAATTATTAACTGGTGTCCTCATTGTCTTACCTCAATCTCCGATGCTGAGGTTGAATACGAGGAGCAAGCCGGTCATTTCTGGCACATTAAGTATCCATTTAAGGATGGAGATGGCTATCTTGAATTTGCTACTACTCGTCCCGAAACAATGCTTGGAGATACTGCGGTTGCGGTAAATCCTAAGGACGAAAGATACAAGGATTTGATTGGCAAAACACTTTTTATTCCTCTTGTAAATCGTGAAATTCCTGTTATTGCTGACGAATATGTTGAGATGGATTTTGGTACAGGTGTTGTTAAGATTACCCCTGCACACGACCCTAACGACTTTGAGGTTGGTCGTCGTCATAATTTGCCTATTATCAATGTAATGACTGATGATGCTAAGATTACTGAGGACTACCCTGCTTACGCGGGAATGGACCGCTTCGAGGCAAGACGCGCTATCGTTGCTGACCTTGAAAGGCGTGGTTATCTTATTAGAGTTGAGGATTATGCACACAATGTAGGCACCTGCTATCGTTGTGGTACTACTGTTGAGCCAAGAGTTTCTATGCAATGGTTTGTTAAGATGGAGCCTCTTGCTAAGCCTGCTATTGATGCCGTTCGCTCAGGAGAGATTAGATTTGTTCCCGAGCGCTTTGACAAAAACTATTTCCACTGGATGGAGAATATTCGCGACTGGTGTATTTCTCGTCAGCTTTGGTGGGGACACAGAATTCCTGCATTCTATTGTGATGATTGTGGTGAGGTTGTAGTTACAAAGGACGCGGAGGCTACCTGCCCTAAGTGTGGCAAGGCTATGCGTCAGGACCCAGACACGCTTGACACCTGGTTCTCAAGTGCTCTTTGGCCATTCTCTACGCTTGGCTGGCCTAACAATACCGAGGACCTTAAGTATTTCTATCCTACAAATACTCTTGTTACAGGCTATGATATTATAACCTTCTGGGTTTCAAGAATGATTTTCTCCGGACTTGAGTATATGGGCGAAAAGCCATTTGACACGGTTCTTATTCACGGACTTGTTCGTGATGCGCTTGGCAGAAAGATGTCAAAATCACTTGGAAATGGTATCGACCCTCTTCTTATTATTGAAAAATACGGCGCTGATGCACTTCGCTTTGCGCTTGCAACAGGAAACTCTCCTGGAAATGATATGCGCTTCTCCGATGAAAAGATTGAGAGCGCGCGTAACTTTGTAAACAAGCTTTGGAACGCTTCTCGCTTTGTTATGATGAATATAGATATCGACAAGGCAGAATTGCCAGAGGCTGACAAGCTTGGTCTTGCTGACAAATGGATTCTTACAAGGCTTAATTCTCTTATTAAGACCGTACGCACACAGCTTGATGCATATGAGCTTGGAATTGCGCTTGATGAGCTTTACAAGTTCGTTTGGGATGTATTCTGTAGCTGGTATATTGAGCTTTCAAAGCCTGCATTTATGGCTAAGGGAACCGAGCAAAACAAGGTTTCTCAAAATGTTATCATTTATGTTCTTGAGAGCATTCTTAAGCTTCTTCATCCATTCATTCCGTTTATCACAGAGGAGATTTATCAATCACTTCCTCACTGTGAGGACTGTGAAAGCATTATGATTTCCTCATATCCTGAGGCAAATGATGCGCTTGACTTCTCTCTTGAATGTGAGCATATGGAAAGAATTATCACTGTTATTGATGCAGTAAGAGCAAGACGCAGTGAGATGAATGTTCCGCCATCAAGAAAGGCTAAGCTCTTTATTGCTACTCAAAGCAAGGAGTCCTTTGATGCATCGACCTTTGATTTCTTCAAGGCGCTTGCCTCTGCCTCCGAGGTTGAGGTTGTTGACGAGTATGCAGGCGACAATGCAGTACAAATTATCACTCACACAGCAACCGTTTATATTCCTATGGCTGATATGGTTGATACAGAAAAGGAAAGGGCTCGTCTTAATGGTGAGCTTACAAAGGTTCAAGGTGAGATTGACCGTCTTGTTAAG
The DNA here is from genome assembly GCA_017456685.1 of Clostridia bacterium. Taxonomy (GTDB): domain Bacteria; phylum Bacillota; class Clostridia; order Oscillospirales; family CAG-272; genus RGIG2000. The sequence goes on from JAFTIV010000197.1 coordinate 13,064, forward strand.
AAGCTTTCAAACGAGGAGTTTGTAAGTAAGGCACCCGAAAAGGTTGTTGCGCTTGAGAGAGAAAAGCTTGCTAAGTACGAAAGCACTAAGCAGGGTATTCTTGATGCGCTTAAGGCACTTTAATAAATTTAGCGAGCATAAATTTATGCTCGCTATTTTTTACTTTCATATTGATTTTGTTATTTTTTTGTGTTAATATTCATATGTTATATTATTTAACTACACTTGGAGATGAAATATATGATAAAGGCTCACTATTCCAAAAGAGGAATAGTTTTAATGTGCACCATTGCATATTTCGCAAGCTATTTTTCAAGAAAAACCTTTGCGGCTGTAATGGTAGATATGCTTAGTCAGGGTGTGCTTGACAAAAGCGTTGCAGGGCTTGTTGGCACTGCTCTTTTCGTTTTCTATGGGGCAGGACAGCTAATTAGCGGATATTTAGGAGATAGGCTTCCAGCAAAGTATCTTATGTTTTCGGGACTTATGGTATCTGCCCTTTGTAATATTCTTCTTCCGCTTGTGCCAAATCAATATCTTATGATACCGATTTGGGCTATCAACGGCTTTGCTCAGGCTCTTTTATGGCCCCCTATTGTCCGTATTCTTGCGTGCAATTTAAGCCACGAGAAATATGTTACCGCAAACTTAATTGTCACCTGCGGAGCGCACATATCGACTATTCTTTTATACATATATGCGCCTATCTGCATCGAATTTATGTCGTGGAAAAGCGTTTTCTTTACCTCGGGCATTTTTTGTGTGGTGGTTGGTGCTATATTCCTATTGTCTATGTGTCTTCTTCTCAAGGACAGTGAGGCGAGTCCATCGTCAGCTAAGACAACTGTAACAGATGAAAAAATTCCGCTTTTTAAGACCTTTAAGGACTCAGGCGTGCTCCTTATTTTCGTTTGCATAATTGCTATGGGCTTTATGCGTGACGGAATAGAATCTTGGCTTCCTACGCTTTACAGCGAGGCATTTAATCGCGACAGCTCCGAGTCAATTTTGGTATCGGTTGCGCTTCCTATTTTCTCAATTATAAGTCTTTTTGTAGTAAGAATTATTCACAAGGGAAAAATCTTCAACAATGAGGTGCGCGGAGCTGGAATTTTGTTTGCGATATCTGTTGTGCTTTGTATTCCTCTTTTCATTCTTATCGACTTTGAAAGCATTGCGTGCAGAATTATTTGTCTGCTTCTTGCAGGACTTACCTGTGCTTGTATGCACTCGTGCAATTTTTTGCTTATATCGTGCGTGCCAGGTAGATTTGCAAAAAGCGGTAGGTCATCTACAATAGGTGGCTTCTGCAACGCTTGCACATATATCGGTGCGGCGGTATCAATGTACGGAATTGCTCTATTATCTCAAGCCTTTGGTTGGGGCGGAGCTGTTATTTCCTGGATTGGCTTTTGCGTGCTTGGTGTGGTTTTCTCCGTGTTGGCATTTAGAAGATATACTAAATTTCTTAATCACTAAAAAATCGGCTTGATTACAAGCCGATTTTTGTTTTTTAGAATTGCTCAGGAATTTCAACGGGTCCCTTATCTGTTACTATCTTTTCCTTTTTCTCTCTTGGAGTGGTGCTTGATGGGCAGAAAAGCGAGCCAAGAGCAAATATTGCCATAAATACCACGCCTGCACTAATTCCAAGATCATAGCTCTTTATTAGATAATCATCAATATATGGTGTGATTATTATAACGAAAACTACAACAAAGGCAAGCGCTACTATAGCAAATGCTGCACTTATGATTTTTCCTGTAACGATAAGCTTTTTACTATATTTTCCTGTTGCAAGGAAATAGAGGTTTTGCCACAAAATGATAAGAGCACCTATTGCCATTATTATAAATGGAATATATCCAAGTGACATTGCATCAAGCATTAGATCCTCCGACTTTGAGCCAAGAAGTGTTACAAGGATTGTTGCATTTAGAGCCTCTCCCGTTCCGCCTGTTGCTTCCTTCTTTGAAAATCTTTCAAATGAGGAGAATAGGTTTTCAAAATAGTTCTTCTTATACTGCTTTGAGGTGTCTCTTAAATCATCAACCTCGTCAAGGCTCAATTCAGGAAGGTCAAATTCAGTAAAGAAAGGGGCGTTATGTGAAAGCTCTATTTTTGATACCTTTCCTGTTTCAAGCTCTGTTTTGAAGCCTACGGAGATAACAGGAGCGAATGCAAGGCAGAAAACGATTATTGCAAGTCCTATTGCAATTCCTCTTGTAACTATTACAGAGGTTTCGTCCTTCTTTTTGAATATATAACGAAGTGCTGTTGTGAGTGCAATAGCAAGCACGCTCAAAACAATTGTCCATATTGAGATTGCCGAAAGCTTGCCTGTTGTAAACATATAATTTGCATAATATGTAATCAAGAGCATAGCTGGAGCTAAGGTCAAAAGAACAAGTGATTTTTTGTGAAGTCCCTCTCTGTTACCGTTTGTGATACCAAGAATTGAGAGCAAATTAAGCAGAGCTACTACAAAGAATGCGATTGCAAAGGCGATATATAAAACTCCAAATATTGCACTTACAACAAGGCAATTTTGAACACTTACATCCTCGCTTTGCATCATAAGGCGTAGCATATTAAAGAACAGCTTATCAAACTTTTTTCTATCGCTTGAGGAGAGGTCATCAAGGTCATCCTCATCAAGGTCGTCTAAGTCGTCGGTAAGATCTTCTATTTTTTCATATATCTTTGAATCCATAATCTCGTCGTCCTCAAGTTCCTTGAAGGAATCGAAAATTAGGATTACCTGTTGAATGGTGGTCACTCCAAAATCTATATCTTCAGTCTCGTCAATAGAAAAAAGATTATAATCCTCTGCTGATATTCTGCTTATTGGCATAAATGAGCCTATAAGAAGAACAAATGCCACAAGAAGTATTACAGAATTACGAATGATTGAGAAAACAGGCAGCTTTCTTTTCGCCTTAGCAACGGATTCTGGTGCTACATCTGCCCTTGGAGCTTCTGTTTCATCTACACAGATCTCCTCGCTTACGCTTGGTGCTGTAGCGGTTTTCGTTGAGTCGTAGGGTGCTACCTCGGGTGTTTCTTGCTTTGTTCCACAGGCGGAGCAAAACAATGCCTCGTCAGTTAACTGACTACCACAATTGATACAAAATTTCATAATGGTCCTCCTTGACTTTTTGTATATTTACAGTATAGCACAATTTTCCACATTTGTAAAGAAGCTTTTGTTTACAAATGTAAACCTGTGGTTGCATTTTAGGGGATAATCAAAATCGCGCCCTTTCGGACGCGATTTTACTTATTTTTTTGAAAGTAATTTTTCTATACTCGCAAGCTTTACACAGAGAGCAAAAAGCTCTGCTGCAACAACAAGATCGCTAATTGGTGGGTACGAGGGAGCAATACGAATATTACTATCGTGTGGGTCCTTTCCGTATGGATAGGTTGCGCCTGCGCCTGTCATTTCAACGCCCGCCTTCTTACATCTTGCAACTATGTCCTTTGCACAGCCCTCAAGAGAGTCAAAGGAGATAAAGTATCCGCCATTTGGCTTTGTCCAAGTACCTATATCAAGACCGCCAAGCTCGCGCTCTAAAATTTCGAGCACTGCCTCGAACTTAGGAC